>NZ_DBEXAY010000209.1:0-17526 GCF_048170485.1 Victivallis sp.
TTTTGTCGTTTGATCCATAACATACCACACATTCCCTTAAAATAAAATGGCATTTTTTCCGGATTTTATGTCTCTGCGTCCAAAAGCGGCTTGAAAAGCACGTGGAGACAAACTATACTTTCTCCATGCAGAAGATCAATATCAGTCCCGGCCAGATCTTTGACGGAATCCACGTCCGGCTGCTCCGCGTTGCCACCGGAGCGATCACGACGCGCACCCCGTCGTGGTGCCGTTGCGGCTACCCGGAATTCATTCTGATCCGCGAAGGCGCGGTCCGGAGCGAGTTCAAGGAGGCGCCCGGGCGGTTCATCGAGCGGCCCGCCCATTCGATCATCCATTTTCCGCAGGATTCGATCCGCCGCACCTGGCTGGCGTCGGAGGAGCAGGCCCCCTATGTGTCGTTGACCTTCTCCGCCCGGAGCGATCTGCTCTTCGACCTCTTCGGGCTGTTGCAGATTCCGGATTTCATCCGCTCGGAGGAGGCGGAAACGATCATGTGCCGGCTCGTTCCGCTTGTCGGAGCGGAAGCGCTCGCCGATCAGCTGCTCGTGCAGGAGCTGCTGGTGCGTTTTCTGCGGATTGTGGTCACCCAGTCGACGATTCGCGAAGAGGCGGTGCGCTGCTGTCGGGAACGGTGGTTTCAGGAGGTGGCCGCCTGTATCGACTCCGATCCGGGGCGGGCGTTTTCGCCGGGGGAGCTGGCGAAACGGTGCGGCATGTCCCGCCAGTCCTTCTACAGCAAATTCAAGCAGGCGACCGGAATGGCCCCTCTGGAGTACATCCGGCGCAAGCGTCTGCGCGAAGCGGAGCTTCTGCTGCTCGACGGCGACGCCGGAATCGGTGAAATCGCGGAGAGGCTCCGTTTCGCCGACCAGTTCCACTTCTCCCACCTCTTCAAGAAGGTGTACGGCATGTCGCCGCTGCGCTTCCGCAAGGCGGGGCGGGAGCGGAACCGTCAGCTTTACCGGAGTTGAATCCGGCTCATTTGGTGTCGTCGAGCGGGGCGAGCATCCGCTTGATCCGGTCGGCGATCCGTTCGGCCATCAAGGTTGCGCCGAGGTCGTTGGGGTGGCAGTTATCGATGGTGCAGTCGTAGCGGAACGGGCCGGAAAAGAGCGTCTCTCCGTCGAGGAAATCCACAAAGCGGTCGCCTTCGTCGAGCGCGTGCAGGAAGGTGCGCATGACGATCTCCCGGCGCCGTTTCCCGTCGGGGGTGTTCATGAAGTCGCAGCGCGAGGTGAGCAGCACCGGCAAGGTCGGGCAGAGTGCGCGCAGATGGCGGAAGAACGGCTCGTGGGTCCGGGCGAGGAACTCCGGATCGGGCGCGTTGTGGTCATATTCGAGCACCATGGCGACCGGGTCGACGCCGGCGATTTCATCGGCGATGTGAAGTTCCCCGAGACAGGCGCCGCTGAACCCCATGTTGACCATGGGCAGATCGAGCAGGCGGGTGATGATTGCCGGGTAGTTCATGCCGGGGCGGCTCACCGCGCCGCAGTTGGTGATGGAGGAGCCGTAGAAGAGGAGCGGCTTCTCCACCCGGTGCGGGGCAGGCGGTTCGATGCGGCAGCCGGGATCGACGCCGATCCGGATGCTCCGGACCGCGCTGTGGAGCGGAAAGTAGAGCGTGTACTCCCGGAATTCCCGCGTCCGGGGCAGCGGCAGGGCGGAGAAGAGCAGTTCCGCATGCGGATCCTGTGTGGCGGGGAACTGGTTGCCGCAGAATCGCTTCTCCGTGCCGGAGCCGATGTAGAGGTCGAAACCGGTGCTGGCGCGCCGCTGGGGTCCGGCGAAGAGTTCGTCGAAGGTGACGTCGAGGGCGATCGCGGTCGAATCGGTGACGAAGCGGAGCACTTCGCCGGCCCCCTGAAGGCTCATCGGGATCACCGGCGGCCGAAGGCATTTTTCCGCGGCCTCCTGCGGCAGGCGGCGGTGTCGCCCCTCCGCGTCGACGAAGGGGACGCCTTCCAGAACAAACGGGGCGGCGAACCCGTCGTGAAAGATCATGTCGCGGCCGTTGACGCTTTGAGGTTTGTAGTTGGCGTCGAGATCGGAGAAATCTTTTTCCGGAACCATTTCATTTCCCTTCAAATATGTTCCCGGGCGCGGCCCGGTGGAATTTTTTCTGAATTTAAGATAGTCTCTTTTTCCGGTTTGGCAATGGCGAAAGGGAACAAAAATTTCCGGATTTGCATTTTTGCGGGGAAACGCCATTCCGGGACGGGGTCACGATTCCTGAGTGCGGTATTTCTTCCGCCAGGCGTGAGGAGAGAGCTGGTAGCGGGTCCGGAAACAGCGGGCGAGATAACTGCTGCTGGCGAAGCCGGTTTGTTCCGCAATCTCCCCGACGGGGAGGGTGGTGCCGCTCAAGAGACGGGCGGCTTTGTCGAGGCGGAGGCGGTTCAGATAGCCGATCGGACTCTCGCCGGTCCGTTGCCGGAACTGACGGGTCAGGGTCGGTACGGAACAGCCGCAGTGGCGTGCCAGCAGATGCAGATCGACCGGTTCGGCGTAATGTTCATCCAGATACCGCAGGGTGCGCTCTGCCGGCAGAGACGCTTCCTCCCCGGTATTCTCTTCCTGTGAAAAACTCCGGCAGATCAGCAGCAGAAGTTCCAGAAAAAGCAGCCGGAACTGTAACTCCCAGCCCGGTATTTTCCTCCGTTGTTCCTGCTGCATCCGCATTGTGAGTTCCCGCGCCCGACCAAACTCCTTGTCGCCGAGGGTACGGCTGCCGGGTTCCCGTCGGTCGGCCGGCCGTTTTTCGAAGAGTACGTAGTAGCCGCTCATGGACTGCAGCTGTTCGAGTTCGCGGGTGAAACGCTGCTGCATGAAGAGAAAGTTGGCGATATGCAGCTGCCGGAGTTCCTGATATCCATGCTGGCGGCGGGGCTGAATCAGCAACACGTCGCCGGGGTGGATCGGCGTCTCCCGCTCCGGAGTGACGTGAAGTCCGCTTCCGCTGAGCACCAGAACCAGCTCGCTGAATTCGTGGCTGTGGAGCTGGTCGGAGAGCTCCTGATAGTTGCGCAACCGCAGCGTTACCGGCATGTTGCCTCGGAAATGGCGGCTGACCGGAATAAAATAATGCGGCGATTTCTCCGGCGATTTCATGAAGTCCACTCCCTGATTAATTTGATTGGAATATATCATTTTTTGATCTGATTTTCAAATTTTAATCCAGCTTTTTCAGGTATAATAAATAGAGAAACAGCAGTTGTCGCAGGCAAGTCGAACGGGAAGACAAAAGGAGGAAACAATGAATTCAAACGCAATGCGATGTTTTCTGGCGCTGACCCTGGTCCTGTCGCTGGGAGCGCGGGCGGGGGAGGGGGCCGCCGCAAAGAGGGAGAAGGATTCTCCGAAATTTCTCATCGGCACGACGACCCATTTCGCACCGGGCCGCGGCAGTGTGGAGGCCAATCTGGATCTGATCCGGGAGTTCGGGCTGGGGTCCATCCGCGACGACATGCCGTGGAAGATGGTGGAGCGGAGGCGGGGCAGACTCGCGGCGCCGCGGCTGTTTCATGAATTTGTGGATGCGGCGGTGAAGCGGGGCTTGAAGCCGCTCGGAATTCTCGCATACAACAATCCGTTCTACGATGAGGGCGGATATCCGCGCAGTGACGAGGCGGTGGCCGCCTTTGTCCGGTACGCGGAGACCGTCGCGGCCTTCGGGCGGGGGAAGATCGCCTACTATCAGGTCTGGAACGAATGGGATGGCGGTTGCGGCATGAACCGTGCCCGCTGGGGACGCGGGGATGCCGAAAGCTACGTCCGGCTGCTGAAGGCGGTCTATCCCCGACTGAAGGAGATCCATCCGGAGGCGGGGGTGATCTGCGGCTCCGTCTGTACCGGCGAGGCGTTCCTTCAGCGGATTCTGGAGCTGGGGGCGGCGGATTTCTGCGATTTTCTGTCGATCCACCCTTACAACTTCAAAAACATGGGCGAGGACGGAACTCCGGAAGCGTGGTTCCGGAAGATGGTCCGTGTGGAGGAGTTCATCCGCAGGCACTCTGGCGGAAAAGAGAAGCCGTTTTTCATCACCGAGATGGGGTATCCCTCCTTTCGCGGCATTCACGGCCGCAGTGAGGAGGAGTGCGCCGCCAATCTGGCACGGCTGTTTCTGCTGGCACGGCTGGTGCCGTCCCTCCGGGGCATGTGGTGGTACGATTTTCAGGATGACGGGTGGAACTCCGAAGAGCGGGAGGAGTCGTTCGGACTGGTCCGCCCCGACCTCACGCTGAAACCGGCCGGGGAGGTGATGCGGGATATTTCCGGACTGGTGGCGCACGGCGAGTGCGTCGGCCGGATGGAGGTCGGAAACCCCGACGTGTGGGTGCTCCGCTTCCGGTACCGGGGGCGTGACGTTCTGGCGCTCTGGAGCGCGGACGCAGGGGCGCGCTATTCGATCGTGTGGGAGGATTCTGCAGGCAGACGGACTCCGTTCGAGGTACGGCGGGCGGGCGCTCCCTCCCGGCGGGTGACCTGGGGCTGGCGGGATTGGAGCAGCAGCCTCCGGAACCGTTGGAAGCCCGCGCAGTGGAGCATCACCGTCGATGCCATGCCGCAGTTGATGACCGGGGATTTTGCCGGAATCCGGCCGGTTGCGGTGGTGAAACGCAAGGGTGCGCCGCGGCGCCGGCCGCCGCGGAAACTGACGAAAGGAATCGCGTTTGCTGTTCCGGAGGGGAAACCGGCCGTGCCGGTGGATCTTGCGAAGGAGGGGAAATATTTTTCGTTTGCCGCTCCAGGCTGGCAAGGGCGGGAGGATCTGGAAGCCTCGTTCGAATTTCGCTACACCCCGTCGAACCTCCTGCTGACGATCCGGGTGAAGGACAACCATTTCCGGGTTGCTCCGAGCGCGGAGCGCGGCTGGGGCAGCGACGGCCTCCAGATGGGGTTCCAGTTCGAGGAGGCCGGAGGGGAACCGGAAGGGAGCACCGAACTGGACATCGCCCTGACCGGACACGGGCCGGAAACCTTCCTGCGGGAAAACCGGATCGGCCTTCCCCGTGGCGTCACTGACCGGGTGAAACTCTCCGTCACACCGTCCAGACTGGACCGGATGGGCGCGCCCGGGCGGCATGTGTATCAACTCTCCCTGCCTGCCTCGCTGTTCGGCCGCCGGAGCTTTCAGAAAGGGGATCGCTTTTACTTCTCTCTTCTGATCAACGACAACGACGGTGCCGGGCGCAAAGGGTTTCTCCACTGGGGCGACGGAATCGGTGTGCGCAAGGATCCTTACCAATATAATCTCGTGATTCTGCAGTGAATCAACAACTGAGAGGAGCTGGAATGAAACGGACATTTTTTTCCACAGGAATCCCGCGTGTCCATGCCGGGAAACGGGGGAATTTTACCCTGATCGAACTCCTGATCGTGATCGCGATTATCGCGGTTCTCGCGGCCATGCTGCTGCCCGCGTTGAACAAGGCACGGGCGCGGGCGAAGGAGATTCAGTGCCGCAACAACCTCAAGCAGTGCGGTCTGGTCTTCCTGCAGTACGCCGGGGATCATAGTGGCTGGACGATGCCGGCCAAGGCGCCCTGGCCGACCGTCACCTGGCGGCGAACCTGGCGGGTTTTGCTGGGGTTGTTACACTACATGCCGCCTTACGAACAGGGGAAAAAGGGGATGGCGAACTGCCCGGCGGTGGAGTTCGATACCCGCAATGACGTGGACAGCACCAACAGCTACGGCTTGCGGAAGTGGTCTTCCGACTGGACAGGTGTCGGCGTGGTCTGCGTGGCCGGTTCCGACACCTTCTACAGCCGCCGGGAGCAGTATCTGGACAGCCGGACGATGTTCGCCGCCGATTCCGCCGTGGAAGGTTCGGCGCTGAGTTACGATGAGGTCTATTTCATCATGGAGGGGACGGGAGTACTGCGCAGTTCGCTTTCCGGAAATACGAAAAACATCGGAATCCGGCACGGCGACAAGGCGAACTATCTCTACGGAGACGGCCATGTCGACGGCGTGAGCTACGGCGAAGTCGCCGAGGCGGCGGAGTTCAACTATACGATCCGGTGAGAAGAGGAGCGCGGCACGTCGGGGTTTTCCGGTGATTTTCACTCATCTGCGGCGACTTGCAAATTTACAAATCGCAAATTCATGCTATATTATCTTTTTCAGAACTGTTTTTGCATGGATTCAAGATAATCACAGGGAAAATGACCGTGAAAGAAATCAAGATCGGAATCATCGGGTTCGGGACCGTCGGCGCCGGCGTCGCCGCCAACATCCTCGCCAACAGCGACGTGATCGCCAGCCGCGCCGGAGTCAAACTTGTCCTCGCCAAGGTCGCCGACCTCGATATCACCACCGACCGCGGCGTGCGGATTCCGGAAGGGGTTCTCACCACCGACGCCGCCGAGGCGATCCGCGAAGCCGATATCGTCGTCGAACTGGTCGGCGGAACCACCGTCGCGAAGAAGTTCATCCTCGACGCCATCCGGGCGGGCAAGCCCGTGGTCACCGCCAACAAGGCGCTGCTGGCTCTGCACGGCGAGGAGATCTTCTCCGCCGCCGAAGCCGCCGGCGTGGATGTCTATTACGAAGCGAGCGTCGCGGGCGGAATCCCGATCATCAAGGCGCTGCGCGAGGGTCTGGTCTCCAACCGCATCCACCGCATCTACGGCATCATGAACGGCACCTGCAACTACATCCTCACCCGCATGGAGAACGAGGGTGCCGACTTCAACACCGTTCTCGCCGATGCGCAGAAGCTCGGTTACGCCGAGGCGAATCCCTCGCTCGACATCGACGGATTCGACACCGCGCACAAGACGGCGATTCTCGCCGCGCTCGCCTTCGGCGAATGGTTCGGGCTCGACCCGGTCCATGTCGAAGGAATCCGCGACCTCGAGCTGGCCGACCTGCGCTATGCCGAGGAGCTCGGCTACCGGATTAAACTGCTCTCGGTCATCAAGGAGTCGGAGGGGAACGTCCAGATGAGCGTCCGGCCGACGCTGATTCCCCGGAACACCTTGCTCGCCAACATCTCCGACGTCTTCAACGGCGTGCTGGTCGAGGGCGACACCGTCGGGCAGACCCTCTTCTACGGCCGCGGCGCCGGGCGGAACGCCACCGCCAGCGCGGTGGTCGCCGACCTCACCGACGTGGCGATCAACCTCGCGGTCGGTTCGGTCCGCCGGACTCCGGCTTTCCGGCCCGGCAAACTTTTCCGCCGGGTGCTGACGATGGAGGAGAGCGAGAGCCGCTTCTACCTCCGGCTCCAGGTGCGGGACTGCCCCGGCGTGATCGCGTCGATCGCGCAGATTCTCGCCGACAAGTCGATCAGCATCTCCAGTCTGATTCAGCACGAGCGCCGCGAGGCGGACGGTACGGTGGCGCTGGTGATTCTGACCCACTCCGCGGCGGAGAAGAGCCTCCGCGCCGCGTTGGCGGAGCTTGCGACGCTCTCGATCAATCAGTCGCCGGTCAAGCTTATGCGCATCGAAGACATCTAGGCAGAGGAACAGAAATTTATCATGGGAATTCACACCGTAGAAAAAATCGGCGGGACCAGCATGACCCGCTTCGGCGAGCTGATGGAGAACATCCTCATCGGCAACCGCCGCGGTCCGGAACTCTACAACCGCATCTTCGTCGTCTCCGCTTACGGCGGGGTCACCAATCTGCTGCTGGAAAATAAGAAGACCGCCGAGCCGGGAATCTTTGCGGCATTCGCCGCGGGCGACCGTTCGTGGGCGGAGAAGCTCGAGGCGACCCGCGCCGAGCTGATCCGGCTCAACCGCACCTTCGAATCGCTCGGGTTGCGGCAGGACGCGGCGGATGATTTCGTCAACGAGCGGATGGACGGGGTGAAGAGCTGCCTCCGCAACCTGATGCAGCTGCGCAGCTTCGGGCACTTCCACCGCGAGGACTACCTGCCGGCGGCGCGCGAACTGCTCAGCTCGGTCGGCGAAGCGCACAGCGCCTTCAATTCGACGCTGATCCTGCGGGAACACGGGGTCAATGCGGTGTTCGTCGACCTCTCCGGCTGGAAGGATCAGGAGACCGGCACGATGGAGGAGACGATTCTGCACCACATTCAGGGGCTGGATTTCTCGCAGTGCATGCCGATCGTCACCGGATACGCCAAATGCGCCGAGGGCGTGATGGCGAAGTTCGACCGCGGCTACAGTGAAATCACCTTCAGCAAACTTGCGGTGGTGACGCAGGCGCGGGAAGGGGTGATCCACAAGGAGTTCCACCTCTCCACCGGCGACCCGAAACTGATCGGCAAGGACAAGGTCCGCACCATCGGGCACACCAATTTCGACATCGCCGATCAGCTGGCGGACATGGCGATGGAGGCGATTCACCCGAAGGCCTCCAAGGCGATGGAACTGAACAACATTCCGATCCGGGTGGCCAACGCGTTCGACCCGGGCAATCCGGGCACGCTGATCAGCCGGAACTACGTTTCGCCGAATCCGCGGGTGGATATGATCTGCGGGCGGCGCGACCTCTTCGCGGTCGAAGTGTTCGATCCGGAGATGGTCGGCGAGAGCGGCTACGACTTCCGGGTGCTGCAGAGTTTTGCGAAGCACCGCATCAGCTACATCGCCAAAAACACCAACGCCAACACGATCACCCACTATGTGCCGGAGCGGTCGCGCGGGCTGGACGCCTGCCTCGCGGAACTGGCGGAGAACTTCCCCGCCGCGAAGATCTCCACCCGCAAGGTGGCGGTGATCGCGGTGATCGGCAGCAACATGAAGATTCCGGGTTTCCTGTCGCGGGCGGCGAAGGCGCTGGCCGAGGCGAAGATCAACGTGCTCGCGCTGGATCAGTGCATGCGGCAGGTCAACATGCAGTTCATCATCGATCGCGAGGACTTCGAGGCGGCGCAGAAGGCATTGCATCATGAACTGGTGGAGAACGAGGCGCAGCTGTAAGCGGAGCACCTCGGAGAGAGGAGGCCGGAGATGGAATTCGCGGCAGGTTCGGTAGCCGGTGCATTTCTGCTGACGACGCTGGCCGGCGCGGCGACGGTGCTGGGAGCGGCCTCCGCGTTCTTTCTGCGGCGGACCAATACCCGCGCGCTTTCGGTTGCGCTTGGCTTTTCCGGCGGGGTGATGATCTACATCTCCTTTGTCGAACTCTTGGCTGGAGCCAACCGGGAACTGCGTGAGGTGTTCGGCGGGACGCCCGGCGCCTTTGTTTCGATGGGGGCGTTTTTCGGCGGGATGCTGCTGGCGGCGGTGATCGACCGGCTGGTGCCGGAACCGGTCAACCCGCATGAGACCCGGAGCGTGGAGGAGATGGATCTGCCTCCTGCGGATTTTCGTCCGCTGCAGCGGGCGGGGCTCCGGTTTGCGGCGGCGATTGCGGTTCACAAGTTTCCGGAAGGTCTGGCGGTGTTTGCCGCCAGTCTCGGCGGACTGGAGCTGGGAATTCCGGTGGCGGTGGCGATGGCTCTGCACAACATTCCGGAAGGACTGGCGGTGTCGGTGCCGGTCTACTATGCGACCGGGAGCCGGAAACGGGCGTTTCTCTACGCATCGCTGACCGGGCTGGCCGATCCGGCCGGGGCGCTGCTCGGTTATCTGATTCTTGCGCCGTTTCTGGATGGAACGGTGCTCAATATGATTTTCGCCGCGGTGGCGGGCATCATGGTCTTCGTCACATTTGACGGCATGCTGCCGATGGCGCACAAATACGGGGAATCGCATCTGGCGCTTTACGGGCTGGTCGGCGGGATGTTTCTGATGGCTCTCGGACTGGCCTTGGTTTAGAAGATAATTATCCAACATCGCAGGGGTTTTGAACGATGAAAATGAGCAAACTGGTCGGGCGCCGGATCAAGGAGGATCCGAAGGACGCGAAGACTGTCAGTCACAAATTTCTGATTCGCGGCGGCTACATCCGCCCGGTGTCGGCGGGAATCTATTCGCTGCTGCCGACGGGGGAGCGGATTGTCAAAAAGATCGAGGCGATCATCCGGGAGGAGATGAACCGCATCGACGGGCAGGAGGTGCTCATGCCGGTGGTGCTCCCGGCGGACCTCTGGCAGGAGTCCGGGCGGTACGAGTCGGTCGGGGCGGAGCTGCTGCGCTTCCGCGACCGCAACGAGAAGCCGATGATTCTGGCGATGACTCACGAAGAGGCGATTGTCCACCTGGTGCGCACCGAACTCAACAGCTACAAGCAGCTGCCGGTGATGCTCTACCAGATTCAGACCAAATACCGCGACGAGGCGCGTCCGCGGGCGGGGCTGATCCGCACGCGCGAGTTCACGATGAAGGATGCCTACAGCTTCCACACCGATCAGGCCGATCTGGAGCGCTACTACGCCCGCTGTCACGAGGCGTACGAGCGGATTTTCCGCCGGGTGGGGATGAAGAATGTGCTGTCGATCGAATCCAATTCCGGCATGATGGGCGGCAAGGTGTCGCATGAGTTCATGGCGATCTGCGACTGCGGCGAGGACACCGTCATCACCAACGCCGACTACAGCTACCGGGCCAACCGCGAAATCGCGGTGGCGGCGTGGAAGTTCGAAAAGGGCGAACCGCTCCCGCTGGAGAAGGTTCACACCCCCGGGATGAAGACGATCGAGGATGTCGCCGGATTTCTCGGGGTGAAGTCGGAGAACACCGGCAAGGCGGTTTTCTATCAGGACGCGCACACCGGCGAACTCATTTTCGTGCTGATCCGCGGCGACTTCGAGGTCAACGAGGTGAAGCTGGCCAACGCGCTCAAGGTGCCCGAGCTGAAGTTCGCCGACGACGCCGCGATCGAGGCGGCGGGCGCGGTGCCCGGGTTCGCCAGTCCGGTCGGAATCGATCCCGCCAAGGCGCGGATCATCGTGGACCGTTCGGCGGCGGAATCGGGCAATCTGGTGGTCGGCGCCAACGAGACGGACTACCACTACCGGAACTTCAACTTCGACCGCGACCTGGCCGGGAGCGGCTGTCTGGTTGCGGACATCGCCTGTGTGCGGGAAGGGGATCCCTGTCCGCTCACCGGGCAGCCGCTGCAGTTCCTGCGCGGCATCGAGGTGGGGAACATCTTCCAGCTCGGGACCAAATATTCCGACACGATGCACTGCGACTACCTCGACCGCGACGGCAAGTCGCATCCGATGGTCATGGGCTGTTACGGCATCGGCGTCGGCCGGGCGATGGCGGCGGTGATCGAGCAGAGCTGTGACGAGTACGGTCCGATCTGGCCGATGTCGATTGCGCCGTGGCAGGTGGAGCTGTGCGCGATCAATCCGGAGAAGGAGGGGGTCGGCGAAGCGTGTGAGCGGCTCTACGCCGAACTGCAGGTCGCCGGCATCGAGGTGCTCTACGACGACCGCGGCGAGAAGGCCGGTTCGATGTTCAGCGACGCCGATCTGCTCGGCATTCCGCTGCGGCTGGTGGTGTCGCCCCGGACTCTGGCGGAGAAGCAGGCGGAGTTCAAGGTGCGGGGCAGCCGCGACGCGGAGCGGATTGCGCTCGACGCGGCGGTCTCCCATGTCGCCGCCCGGGTCGAGGCGGAGATGGAGAAATACCGCTGACCGTTGAAAAATGTTCCGGAACACTTGAAAACGTCCCGGAAATATCGTATATTGTTAAAATCCGGCGGGAACGGTCCTGCCTGTACGGCAATGTGAGGAGACAGGCTGATGAAGCGTGGCACGGAAAAGCTGGCGGGAGCGCTGCTGCTCCTTTTCGCCGCCTGCGGCGTACATGCGGTGGAGGGGAACCTCGTGGCCACGCTTTCGCAGAACCTGCAGGATCAATGGGAGCACATTCTTCCCGGGCGTCCGCCGCAGGTTTCGACGGTTTCCCGGGTGACGCCGGGGCAGCCTTTCTCGATCCGGCTGGTTCTCGGCCGCTTCGCGCTCAAGGAGGGGGCCGCCGATGTGACGGCCGACCTGGAGCAGGTCAATCCGGACGGGACGAAAACGCCGATCGGCCGCGACCTCGTCGTCTTCCGGGGGAAGAGTGACGGCAACGGCGTGTTTCTTTCGAACTTCCATCTGGAAGCGGAGATGGAGGAAAAGGATGCGCAAGGGACCTACCGGATTGTCGGGAAACTCCGCGACCGCAACGACGGTTCGGAGAAGGCTCTGGAGTGTGCGTGGCAGTTGGTGCCGCCGCCGGCTCCGTTCCCTGCGGTGGAGTTCAAACAGAGCAGTGAAGTGCTCGGCAACTACTACCGTTCGCCGAAGCCGGAACTGCTGCCGGGCGTTCTGGAGAGCTGTCTGCGGGAGCGCCCCGGATTGAACGGCAAGACGTTGTCGCTCTATTACGGATTGGGATTGCTCTTCCGGCTGAATCCCCAGCTGCATGGGGAACTGCTCCGGATTGCGGCGGCGCAGCGGACGGCGGAAGGTCGCCGGGCGGTTGCGGCGGTGATCCATTTTCTCGGTGGGAAAGCGGAGGCGGCACTTCGGCCGAAGCTCGACGCGGAGACGCTCCGGGAGCTGGAGAAGCTCGCCGCACTGCCGGTGGAGGTCCCCGGTTCGATCCGGAATCCCGGAGAACTCGATCAGCTCTGGTTCGAGTTTTTCGCGACCGGGAAGGTTGAGCCGGTCCGCCGGCTGGTCGATCAGCTTGCCAGGCCGGGCAAAATGCTGACGCCGAAAGAGTTCAAGGCGAAGAAGGAAAAGGGAGAGATCACGCCGGAGGATCGGGAGAGTCTGATGAATTTCCTGATCTCTCTTGCGGCGAACTGGTCGCTCGGCTCCAACGCAAAGCAGCATCCGCTGGTGAGGTATTACCTCGAAGCGATGCTGACGCGGGGAGAGATCAAACATCCGCGTTCCGTGGCTCTGGTCAAGGAGATTCTGCGGAAGGCATCAGTTCCGGCGAAAGCCGGGAAATAGAAGAGAGGAGTGTGTATCATGTGGAATTATACCGATAAAGTCATGGATCACTTTCTCCATCCGCGCAATGTGGGCGAGGTGGAGAATCCCGACGGTATGGGCGAGGTGGGCAACGCCGCCTGCGGCGATGCGTTGAAGCTCACCTTCAAGCTCGACAAGGAGGGCAGGATCGCCGACGTCAAGTTCAAGACCTTCGGCTGTGCCAGCGCGATTGCGTCGAGCTCCGCGCTGACCGAGCTGGTCAAGGGCAAGACGCTGGAGGAGGCCGAGAAGATCACCAACCAGCAGATCGCCGATATGCTCGGCGGGCTTCCGGAAGCGAAGATGCACTGCTCGGTGATGGGCATGGAGGCGCTTCAGGCGGCCATCTGCCACTACCGTGGCGAGAAGAGTCCGTTTGAGAAGGATGCGGACCACGAGGGGCGGATTGTCTGCAAATGCTTCGGCGTCACCGACGTGAAGATCCTCAAGGTCGCGAAAGAGAATAAACTGCACAAGGCCGAGGAGGTCACGCACTACTGCAAGGCGGGCGGTGCGTGCGGCGCGTGTCTCGACGACATCCAGCACCTGCTCGACGACATGTGGAAACTGGAGAACGCCGGGAAATGATGAGTTTCGACGAGTTGCGGCAGGCGGAAGGGGAGCTGAAGAGCCGGATTGAGCACCTCCACGAATTCCTGCACATCGATGAGCGCAGGGAGGAGATGGCGGAGCTGGAGAAGAAGATGGCCGCGCCGGACTTCTGGAACGACAAGGAGTCGGCGCAGAACACGGTTTCCCAGCTGTCCGCCTGCCGGAACCTGGTCGAACCGTTCCGCCGGCTGGAGAGCGAGGTGGAGGACTACGCGGTTGCACTGGAACTCGCCGGGGAGGACGAGGAGTTCCTCAAGGAGGCGGAGATCGCCTACCGGCGGCTGCTGAAGTCGCTGGACCGGATGGAGATCATGAGTTTTCTCTCCGGCAAGTTCGACCGGAACAACCTCTATTTTTCGATCCACGCAGGAGCGGGCGGCACCGAGTCGTGCGACTGGGCGAACATGCTTCTGCGCATGTACCGGCGCTTCTTCGAGCGGCGCGGCTGGAAGGACGAGGTGATCGACCTGCAGCCCGGCGAAGAGGCGGGCGTGAAGAGCGTCACATTGCACGTCACCGGGGAGTTCTCCTACGGCTACATGAAAGGGGAGAAGGGGGTGCACCGGCTGGTGCGCATCTCTCCGTTCGACAGCAATGCGCGGCGGCACACCAGCTTCTGCTCGGTGGACGTCTTCCCCGAACTGGATGACGACATCGAGGTGGAAATCGACGAGAGCGAGCTGCGGATTGACACCTACCGTTCCAGCGGAGCGGGCGGGCAGCACGTCAACACCACCGACTCGGCAATCCGGATCACCCACCTGCCGACCGGCATCGTGGTCTGCTGCCAGAACGAGCGTTCGCAGCATAAGAACCGTGCCACGGCGATGAAGATGCTGAAAGCCAAACTCTACGAATACGAGGAGGAGAAGCGCCGCAACGAGGCGGATGCGATCCGGGGCGAGAAGATGGAGAACGGCTGGGGCAGTCAGATTCGCAGTTACGTGCTGCAGCCCTACCAGATGGTCAAGGACCTCCGTACCGGAGTGGAAACCAGCGACACCGCCGGCGTGCTTGACGGTGAGATCGATCAGTTCATCGAGGCGTATCTGAAAAGCTCCCGTTAGGGAGAACTGGAGTTCTGTTACAACACCGCTCTTCCCATGTAAGGAGAGCGGTTTTTTTGTGGAAGTTCATTGTCCGGTGATGAAAACGATGCGCCCCCTTGCGGCGGGACGCAGGGGGCGGCGGGAAACGCTTTCCGGTCCGATGGAGGGGGCTATTCGGAGTCAATCCGGACGTTCGGACCGATTTTGTCGCCCTTCCAGACCCCGCGGAATTGATTGTCACGGATTTTTCCTGTGACCTCCTGCAGAGCGAACCGGGTATCCGCCTGCGGTTGAGAGAGGAGAAAGCTGTTGCCGATGACTTCCAGATCGGCGATTCCGCGGGCTTCGAGCAATGCCGGACGAGTGAACTTCCCCTTCATTCCGGCGTACGGTGAAGTGAGATCGAAGAGAAACAGGTTCCCCGTCAGATAGAGGTGGCGCATCCAGGTGGCGGAATTTTCAGGATCATACTTTGTCTGGCGCAGAAAGAACGTGGTGTCATCCTGCGGCAGTCTGAATTTGTTTCCCTCATAGGTGACAACGCGGGGGAAAAATGCTTCGGCCCAGTTGTTCAGGAAGGTGTTCCAGGTACCGAAGAGCCCCCGTTCCATCCGCATGATGAAGGTGTTGTTTAGCAGCAGGGAGCCGGAGCCCATGATCCAGCAGCGGCCGATGCAGTCGGCGAAATAGTTGTTGCTGATCACCAGTCCCTGACCGTACAGGTCTGGAAAGTGGACGAGATCCATTTTCTTCGCATCACGGATCATCGCGTATTCATCGCGGGTGATGAAGGGTTCGGCGCAGCGCAGTTCGCCCGGATCGCGATCCAGCTCCAGTTTGAACACTGTCACATCGACCGGTTCCTTCTGAATCGTGGAGATTTTCCGTTCGCCGAGCGCCCGGAACCGTGCGTAGGAGATGCCTTCCGCTCTGGCCTGTCGAGGATCGAAGTAGGTCGAGGAGTGTTTGATTTTGACCTTTTCTGCAGAGAGCACCTTGAAACGTTTTCTTGTATCGACCAGTTTCTGCCCGAGATTCGGCACAATGTCGATGTGACGGATGTATCTGCTGTGCAGATCCGCGCCCCATACCTGGGTGGGGATGTAAATGACCTTTCCCTCCTGACGGAGAATCGGGGTAACCGCGCTGTGGATATTGAAGAAGTCGTCGCCGAGATTTTTGACGACGTTTCTGGAAATGAATCCGCCCAGAGACGGCATACGCACATAGAAGAAATCCGCGCAGGTGGCGACGGCGATTTTTTCTTCCGGGGCGGTGCTGACCGTGCAGTCGGTAATGAAGGTCGCATCGGAGAGGTATCCCTTGATGACCACTCCGCCGATACGCTCCATGGAGATGTTTTTCCACCGGCAGCGGTCGGCATGATCGAGCTGGAAAAAGCCGGAATAGTTCCGTGCATAGTTGATCAGCCGAAGTCCTTTCTGGTAAACATCGGCGGTTTTCTCTCCCGGGGCGAGCGGCCAGAGTCTGGAGTGGTTCGGATAGGCGACATACTCATCCGCCTTCAGATGCTTCACGGAATCCTGGAACAGCAGAATCCGCCGGCGCAGCCGTTTTTGCGCGGTGTAGAGGAGAGGTGTTTTGCCGTCCTCTGCCAGTTGGGAATCGCAGACTCGGAAGAAATTCATTTCACTCTTCGTGATTTCCGGGTCCAGCGGGAGGAGTCCGCCGTCGTGTCGGTAGATCACGCCCTTGCCGTCTTCGGTCCATCCAGTTACAACTCCGGTGGAGTAGATCGGCTTGAGGGAGGTGATGTGGAATGTTTCAAAACGGAGATTTTCGCAGTTTTGGATATCGAAATGCGGTGTTTTCGGCGAATTCATCACCAGAACGGTCCCCGCTTCCCCTTTCATTTTAAAATGTCTGATCCGGTGGAAGCGGAGCGTCGGAACGCGCCACCCTTTGCGGCGGTTCAGCAGATAGCGTCCTTTGGGGAGAAAAATTCCGCCTTTTCCGTTTTTCACTGCAAAATCGATCGCTTTCTGAATGGCGGGCGCATCGTCGTTTTTGCCGTCCGCTTTCGCGCCGAACTCCCTGACGTTCACCAGGCCTCCGGCCTCCAGATCCGGCATGTCGCGGAAGATCTCCCACTCCTGTTCCATGCGTTCGAGCAGGGTCTGCCATTCGTCGAGGATCATCGGTGCTTCGAAGGGATCGTTTTCGAGGTCGTAGAAGTACGCTTTGCGGTAGGAGCGGTGAATCGAAGACTGTTCGCGGACCCAGTCGGCGAAATCAGGATCTTTTTCCCGTAGAGTTTCCGCTTTTTCCTCCAGAGCCCTGACACGTTTTTCCAACTCCTGCACGGTCGGGGCCGCCGGAACGACAATGCCGGACAACAGGAAGGCGAGAAGATAAAAAAAGTTTTTTTTCATGGAGATGTTCCTAGCTTGGCAAAATTGTTTTTTCCGGAAGGAAGGCTCTAGAGCGGGATGCTGATTCCGTTGATCATAATTCGGTAGAAGCCCATCTCCTTGAACTCCATTTTTCCGGGATTTTCCACATGACCGTCGGCAAATGCCACCACGCCGCGATTGCCGTGGTGAATGCTGGCGGGGAATTTGTTGCTGGTGAGTTTGAACGAATAGCACCATTGGCCGTCGCCGGGATTGGGAGCTCCGGCCATGCCGTCCTGCATATTGTCGGAGAGCAGATCAAATCGGCTGGCATTCCGCAATGTTTTGGTGGTGTACATGGTGACGTTTCCGGTATTGAAGTCGCAGGGGGTGTAGAACTTCCCGAATGTCTCCCGGACGACCTGTTTCCGGTCGCTGGTCATTTCGCCGAAGTTCATCCCCCAGTTGCAGATGCCGTAGGAATAGGTTTGACTTGGACTGCGGCTGGTGCATCTGGTGACTGCCTTGCTGATGTATTTTGCCTCGGACAGCAGATTTCCCCATTCGCTGGCGTATTCACCCTTGTAGGTGTAGCTGGTGATCCACCCGAAGAGAAAACCTTCATAATCGTTGGCATAGAGCAGATGTCCCGCCATCGCCT
>NZ_DBEXAY010000210.1:0-4228 GCF_048170485.1 Victivallis sp.
CAACTGGTTAATCACTCTTTTGCAAAAAAAAAACTCCATCTGACGCTCCTCTATGAAAACTGGCAACTGGAAGAGTGGTTCGAATTCGACGCACACAACATGCCGGGACTGTTGAGGCGCACAGCCCGTCTGTTGCTGAAAGTGGGAGATCCGGCCGGAGTTGAATTTGGAAACTACATTTTGACCTTCAGAACACCCGCTGATCTGGACTTCTATATGCCGTTCGCCATTGCGAACAGTCTCCAGGGGTACGGTTTTGTCCAGAAGGAATCCGACTTTCAGGATATCGAACAGCCGCAGTTAGTCCGTGGCAACACCCGCAAATTCAAGCCGAAAACGAGACTCACACCGACTTTTTTCGGCAGTGACTTTCTCCTGCTGCGCAAAAAGACGGGAACCGCGCTGGCGATCCTCACCGACTCACGGCTGGAAACGTCGGCCCTATCTCTGATAACAGGGGAAAATGCCGACACCCTGGAACTCCGTCTATTCTGCGGCGGCTGGGCATTTCCGGGAAAACCACAGAACCATCTCGGTAACTTTTACTGTCTTGTACGGCCGGATACCACTTTCGAAACTATCATCGACAAAATGATTCCCGACTGGTACCGCCGACTTGGGATACATGCACCAAACGATCGACCGGACTGGGTCGCCGGCGGGCGAATTTACGAATTCAGACCGGATGCGTTCGACGAAGACGATCGTTTTGAACGATTGGAAAAATCATTGTTCCCACGTCTAAAGGCTCTCGGGTACAACATCTTGTATGCGCAGCCAGTAATCCCCGGCTGGAATCCCAGGTATCTTCCGGTTCACCTCGATAAAATTACCGCCCGCGTAGGCTCGGCAAAAGAATACAGCCAGTTCATCGCGCAGGCACAGGCCAGCGGATTCCGCTACTTGCAGGATATCGTGACTCACGGCAGTCTGCTCCAGGAGAATGCCGCTCGTAAGATGGAACTACCGTTGCTCACCTTCGACCGGAATGGAAAATTTTATAACCGGTATCTCGGCGACTACATGAATCCAGACTATCGGGCCTACCTCGCCTGCGGAGCAGAATATTTAATGAAGCTGGGTCCTAATGGCTTCCGCGTCGACATGCCCTACGGAAATATGCCGAACTGGCGTAAAAAAGGCTTCCCCTCCCGCAAGACATTGCAGCAGCTCCCACCGGCAGTGCAACGCTGGGTTTCCGGCTGGTTCGATCGGAACGGTTCCATGCCGGAACTGCCGTATGAACGGGCAACTTTAGGCAATCGCAGCGGTCGTCTGATCAACGCCACACTGCGGGACATCATCCGCAAGTACCGCAAAGACGGCGCCATGTTGAGCGAACTGGTCCAACCGGTTCAGGGCTCCTGGGCTGATACCATCTACGATCTCTGCTGGGTCTACTACGTCACCTGGTACTGCAATACGGAACCTGCGGCCTTCGTCCGGGACATCCGCCGCTTCTTTCATGAACAGCAGAAGCTCTCGCCGCCGGGAACATTGTGGACACATAAATTTCAATCCCATGATCTCATCGATGTCTACGCGCGCCTGGGAACCGCAGCGGGGAACTGTGCGTATGCCCTGACGACCCTCTGCGCCGGACTCTCGATGATCCAGGAGGAGGCGGATATCGGCCATGGAGATTTCATCGCCCGGCTGAATCGTCTCTCCCTACTTCGCCCGGAACTCAGGGACGGCAACGCCGATTTTCTGGCAGTAAAATGTTCTGCGCCGGAGATATGGAGTGTCCTGCGCCACGACGGGAAGCAGTGCAGTATCGGACTCATCAACTTTTCCAACCGGACATTGACTTCGGAAATCAGACTTGATCCGAGCAAAGTCGCGTTTCTGAAAAACAAAAAGTTCATGTTCATTGATCAGCTCGACAATTCATTCCGCCGGAAAGGATCCGCCTTGTATCCAATGAGTTTTCAGGTTCAGCTCCCCCCCTTCGGGGTGCGGATACTTTCCTCCTGTACGACGGATACCGCGCCTCCCCTCCGCCGGCAGTCGGAGTCCGCTCCCGTTGAAAACGATCCGGTACTTCAAGAATTCCCGGATCGTTACGAGATTCATTCCGGAAACTATTCCCTCTGCGTCAGTCGTAAAACCGGCCAGCTGGAATGGATGAAAGATGGAGCCGATCGCTTACTGCTCCACGGTGCAGACCTGATTTTCGCCCGAAACAGGATACCGGAACTCTCCGTTAAAGCAAACAAACTCCTCGATACGGTCACCGTGACTACCACGTTTTCCAATCCGCAGGGAGAGGTGAAACTTGAGTATCTCTGCAGCGGGCAGAAAGTGACGGTCCGGGGAACTCTCTCCGGCGCACCCGGTGGAGAATATGCCTACTGGTTTCTGGCTGGAGACGATCGGAACTCTTCCTGGAAAGTCAACACCTTCGACGGGGTCATGGCCGATCGGATCTACGGCGAACCGCTACAGCTGCCACGCCATCCCCACCTGAGCAACAACACCTTTTACCGCGATAATTTTTACCGGGTACAGTGGTCATCGGAACGCAATCCGCTCAATCCCGCTGATGCGGTCTGCGGACTCTATCGGCAGGACGGCAGAGGGGTACTGCTCCGTTTTCCGAACGGCCTGAAAGATGTCCCCCCTGCGATGGAGTTTTTGACATTCAACGGTATGGAGAAACGTCCCGGATATGCGATCTGGCTCCACTCCCCCTCGCCGCTGCTTCAGGGAATTCCGAGTTCGTTCCGCATGGAACTTCTGCCGTCTGCAGCAGAAACTTTTTCGGAGCTCCATTCGATGGAGGCAATCCCGATCAATGGCGTCACACTCCAGAGCGAATCCACTGGTGCGGTAATCTCCAACACCCATTATGAGGTCCACTTGCGACGGCTCGGCGGCATGATCCGGTTGTTGCGTGACCGGAAGAGCGGTACCCGGCTGATCGACCGCATGACTCTTCTCTCCCGCGCGCAACACACCGTTCATGATCTCACCCCTCATTATGACGGTTTCAGCGGCTGCCTGATCCGCGAAATCGACGGCAGATTATATATGCGGTACACCTCACACTACCGTCGTTTCAGACGCGGATTTCAATTCAACCAGCAGCTTCAGGGGGTACAGGAGTACTGGTTTGATTCGTCTCCGGTATTCCACGCAATCTATTCGGCGGAAACGCCTACTCAATACAACTTCTCTCTGACACTGCAAAGCACAGTTGGGGACCTGACAACGAGAACAACACCTGACGGCCTCTTCTTTGAAAAAAAAGATGCCTCTGTTGCCGTAGATGGATTGAATGCCCGCTCGGTACGGCAAGATGGAAACTTTCTGATCGCCACCTGGTTCGATGACAAAAATCCTCTGCCGACAGCAAAACGTTTCCGCAGGGAACTCTCCTTTCGGCTCAACGGTGCAGCTGCAAAACAAAAGGCTGTTTCGCTTTATCCGGCAGAGTTTGAACACTCGCTCGCCGACCCTTCGTTTGAAATTCTTGGCGTCGCCTGTTCTCTCCGACACCGAAAAATGTTTCCGCACATGCTGACCACGCTGTGGGAATCCCTGGGTTATCGCTTCGATACCTACACCTGCTCCCCTCTGACCATTCTTTACGATCCCAATGATGCAGCCGACGGAATGGTTTCCATGGTGCTTAAAGGATATGAAGGCTATCTTTCACCCTGCTTCAAAACGGCTTTGAACGAATGTCCGGCAGGACGTTACCGCCTGACAATGGCGGTTAAATCCCGCGGGAATCACCGGCCGCCTGATCTTCAGGTCAGTTTGCGCGGCACGTTCCAAAACGTTCCCCGTGAACATCGTTTCCCGGTACCGTCTATCCCGGCGGAGAGTGACTGGCACGATGTCACCATGGAATTGCTCCTGCCATATGACCTTACAGCCTCCTGGCTGCACGTGATGAATCATGAGGCGACCGGGACAGTCATGTTCGACAAGATCCGTCTGGAAAAACTCTCCTTGCGGCAGTAAACTTTTCGAAATTACACTTTACTCTGCGATGCGGCACCGTTTTCCCTCCCCGGGAATTCGGTGCCGCGTCTGTTCCGGGAGTTTTCCGCCTGCGTTCCTCCCGCTCCCCCCACAATCCCCGGTCCGGCGTGACAACGACAATTTGCTGATCTTCAACGCGATGGAGAACGAGGCAAGGAGAGTCTTCCTCGCCGACATGCGCAAGTTCCGGAAAAACCGTTGCTCCGGTTCCGGAAATCTCAAAAAATCATGAATT
>NZ_DBEXAY010000211.1:0-27391 GCF_048170485.1 Victivallis sp.
TAAGCGATCAGAATCCGGCTTTAAGCGTGAATCGTCAGTTGAAGCTGCTTCAGGTTCCTCATTCGAGCTTTTATTACAAAAGCCAAAGGGAGATTTCCCGGACAGCTTCCGACGAACAGGTCAAGGACGAAATGATGGAGATTTATATGGAGACGCCCTTTTACGGAGTTCCTCGTTTGACTGCGGAACTGAAACGTCGCGGGTACAGAGTGAATCATAAACGGGTGCGCAGGTTACAGAAATGCTTGAATCTGCGGACAGTCTATCCATGTCCGCGTTTCAATACCTCGGAACCTCATCCGGAACATGAGAAATTCCCTTATCTTCTGCGTAAATGCAAGATAGAGCGCCCGAATCAGGTCTGGAGCACAGACATTACTTACACGGCGGTTGCCGGTCATCGAGCATTTGTGATTGGAATTGTCGACTGGTTCAGCCGCAAGGTATTGGCTTATAACGTAGTGAATACAATGGATGCTTTTCATTGTGTCGAAACGTTAAAAACGGCGATGGATTCCTACGGGAAACCGGAGATTTTCAATTCGGATCAAGGAAGCCAGTTTACCAGCTCGGAGTTTGTAACAGAACTCCGGGCTCATGGCATTCTGATCAGCATGGACGGGCGGGGACGTTGCTTGGACAATGCAAAGATGGAGCGATTCTGGTGGGCGCTGAAATATGAGGACATCAAAATTAAAGAGTATATCAGCTTGCCGCAGCTCCGCTTCGGCGTCGAACATTATGTGAATTTTTACAACTCAAGGCGGATTCATTCGGCACTCCAATATCGGACGCCGGATGAAGTCTATTTCGGAACTTGTAATCGGCAAACAATGGGATATAGTAAGCCAAGGGTCTTTACACCAATCTTTCAATAAAATGTTGTCCAAGCGGGGGAGAAGCGCAATGGGGAAAGTTTTCTGTGCCGGTCACTACAGTCATGGTTCGCTGGATCTCTGTACCGATCATTACCGTTGTCTCATCCGGAGCGGCGATGGGCTGCTGCATCTGTACGGCCGCGGTTCCCGGTATGCGGATCTCATCTTCGTTCCGGACGCCGGATTCTCGCCGGAGTCCGGGCCGTTTCAGCTGGAACTGGAACGGAAGGATTTCTGCGGCGAAACCGATCGACTGAAACTCGTCTGCCGCAGTGAAGATTCCGTCCGGAGTGAAATCACCTTTTTCCCCGACCGGATTGAGTTCAAGGCCGAACGGACCGGCGGCGCCCCGTTTCTGCCGGAGGCCTTCTATCTCGGGCGCGGGTCGAAACTTTTCAGCGACAAGCTGTTCACGCCGGGCTGGCCGGACCGAACTTTGCCGCTGGGGCACGATCTGCGGCGTCAGGAGCCGGTCCGGCTTTCGCCGGGTCTGCTGTCGCCGCCGCCCTGGTGTTTTGCCGCGCAGCAGGAGAACGGCCGCTGGATGGGGTTCGAACTGGAGCCGGAAGAGGAGGAGTTCGACTTTTATGAATTTGATTCCGTTCCCGGCCGGGATCATGCGTTCTGCTGGAGCGTCGGCTACGGGGGATGCAAGGCCGCATGTTCGCGTCTGTCGGCTCCGGCGCTGGTTCTGCGGTTCGATCTGGAGGACGAGTATGAGCTTTTCCGCCGGCATGCGGAGACGATTGTGGAGCCCGGCCGGTACGGGCCGCTCGTCCGGAGCGCTCCCGCGTGGCACCGGGGCGTCGCGCTCTGCGGCTGGCGGTTTCAGGGCAGCCGGCAGGATCTCTGCACGCAGGCCAATTACGAGGAGCACATCGCGTACTTTCAGGAGCAGGGGATTGATTTCGACACAATCATTCTGGATGATTTCTGGGGGGATCCCCGGCGTCACGGCATCTGGAAATGCGATGAAACCAGATGGCCCGACCTGCGCGGATTCATCGAAAAACGCCACGCCGAGGGGCGCCATGTCCTGCTCTGGGTCTGTACCTACGGCTCCGGATTGCCGGCAGAGGAGACGCTCGACGGCAACATGCAGAATCTCGATTCGCCCGCATGGCGTCAACGGCTGCGCGACGATGCGCACCGCATGCTCTCCGCTGATCCGGGCTGTTACAATGCGGACGGGATCAAATATGATTTCACCGCGCTTCTGCCGCAAAAGCCGGGGTGCTGTTCGGTCTGCGGAGTCGGCTACCTCCGCGAGCGGTTCCGGCTGGTGTACGAGGCGATGACCGCGGTCAAGCCGGAGGCGCTGATTCTCTGCCAGAGCGTGAATCCCTACTTCACGCCGTGGCAGAGCATGATCCGGCTCAACGACTTTACCGCACTGCCCTGTCACGGTCTCGAGGAGATGCGCATCCGGTCACGGATTGCGCAGGCGTCGGGATACGGTCTGCCGGTGGATCCCGATCACGTTTCGTTCGGCGCCTTCTCCTACCGCGGCGGATACGATTTCTTCCGCGAGATGGAGTCGCTTGGAATCGTTTCGCTCTACCTCAATCGCGAAGATCTTGCCGACCCGGAATTCTGCGAAATCCTCCGCGCGCTGGTGCGGCGCAATCTCCTGCGTCATCGCAGTTGATCGCTTATCATTCCGGAGATTTCCCGCCTTCCGTCATTGTTTCGCTGCGGAAAACGCTGACGGAAAGGCGACAATCTGCACTTATTGTTCTTAAAATATAGATAAATCTGCATTTTTCTGTTGACATTTAAAGCGGTTTTGATTATAATATTTACAGGAAAAATTATGAAGATTAAGGGCAGATAAAAGAGGTTTTGTGCGATGAAATGGAATAAGTTCCATCTGGATACCGCGAAGAATCTGCCGTTGTATCAGCTGCTGGCGGACCAGTTGCGGCAGTGGATTCTTACCGGCGTCCTTGCGCCGGGGGAGAAGCTCCCCGGTTCGCGGGAGCTCCAGAAACTGCTTCATCTCAGTGCCGTCACGATTGAAAACGGCCTGAATATTCTGACGAAGGAGCAGTTTCTTCTCCGCCGTCCCCGCTGCGGCACCTTTGTTGCAGAAACTCTGCCGGGAATGGCGACTGGAATGTTGGAGCCTCCCGGGTGCATTTATGCTGTTCTTTCCAACCTGAAAGGGCTGGTCGGTTCCTATTGGTGGATTATCGTTTCCGGGCTGGAACAGCAGTTGCGCAAGGCGGGATATCGGCTCTGCATCCACCAGCACGAGGCGGATTCCCCGTTGCCGGAAGAGTTGCTGCATTACAAGGATTGTATCGGGCTGCTTCTTTGCGGATACAACTCCCGCCGGCTTGCGGAAAAAGCCAAGGCGGCCAATATACCCGTTGTGCTGATCGGCGGGTTGGATGAGGAGGATTCCGGTGATGTAGATTTCGATATGGTAATGCACAATGACCGAGAACGAGCGATGATCTCCATGGCCCATCTGCTGGATCTGGGGCACCGCCGGATTGCCGTCGTTACCGCCCCGCCTCACAGCCAGTTTGCTGCCAGACAGAAGCAGGGGGTAATGGATGCCGTTGCAACATATGGACTTACCGGTGAAACCATCACTTTCTTCCAGCCCGAAGGGTTGGAATATGAAGACGGTGTTGCCGTCGGTTATGAAATTTTCTGCCGCAGAAACCGTCCTACTGCGGTGTATGCAGGAAACGATTTTCTGGCGTACGGCATTATTGCGGCAGCGGAAAAACTAGGTCTGTCGACGGGGAGGGATTTCTCCATCATCGGTTGTGGCGGAATCAATGTTTGCGGTATTCCGTTGAAACCGGTTCTGACCACTACCGTAAGCAAGCCTGAGGAGTCGGTCCGGATTGCGGTGGAGAAACTGCTCCGGCAGATACAAGAACCGGGGCGACCGAACAGTACCACGGTCGTTCGCGTCGATGCCATCTGTTATGGAGAAACCACTCGGATTTACCGGCAGGAATCGGCTTCCGGAGCCATCCTGGTCGATTCGGATCGTCTGATTGCTGTTCCATGAACATCGTCACATAGAGTCGAAGGGAGAAAAGATTATGAAAACTTTTATCGTAAACAAGTTGTGGCTTTCGCTCAGGAAAGGACAACGAAAATTTACACTTATAGAATTATTAATTGTAATTGCTATCATTGCGATTTTGGCATCAATGCTGCTGCCGGCATTGAATCAGGCAAGGGAGAAGGCAAAGTCCACTACCTGCATCAACAATCAGAAGCAGTGTGCTTCTGCGAATCTGGTTTATGCCAACGATTTTAACGACCTTATTCTGTTTCGCTCTTCCAACAATGGCTCGCATGATTCCTGGGGGGGCATTCTGCTCGAGAACAAATATCTGCCGGGGAGTTACACCTCGCTGGGCAACTCTTTTTTGTTTAATTCCGTGCTGGTCTGTCCCACGGTACGGAGGAGTCCGACCGCAGATCAGGAGTCGCAACTGCGGTTCCGGACCTACGGCATGCCATATTATCAGACTGATTTCGACTATACCAATCGCACGAAACAGGTGGTGCTGGGGAAGTTTGCTGTCACCCTGTCCGACTCCAACTCTTCGTTATTTTTTTCTCTGCTCAAGATGAAGCAGCCGAGCGGCACCGTCATGTTGGCGGACAGCGGTTATTTGAACAGCAGCAATCAGTTCGGATACTGTGTCTGGAACATCCCCGTGCATAATATCTCGAGCGATTATGGACTTACTCTGCGTCATTCCAACCGGGCAAATGTAGCCTACATGGATGGGCACGTCGAGGGAGGAAGTCCGCAGGAACTTTACGCCTCTCCGACGAATTTCCGGCGTTTTATTGATGGAAACGGCAACCTTTCCCCTGCACAATGGCCGCAGATTTATCAAAACCTCTAAGCAGGATGTACAGACAATGTTGAAAAAAGAGATCCTGATTGTAATTGTTGCTGCGGTTGCCTGTCTGCTTTCTGCGGCAGAACTTCCGGAAACGGTGAAATTTTCGAATAACGGCTCTTTCCGGATCGGCGATGCGGAGTTCTATATCCAGAACTACTCCTCGGCATGGAAACCGTCATTGAACGGAAACTGGCAGAACCGGAAGGCGAAGCTGAACCGGAGCGGCTTGACGCTTTCGGCAGTCATGCCGGTCGGGGGACAGAAAGCCGATGTCACGGAGGGGATCACTCCGACCGGCGATGCGGAGTTCCGGCTCAACTTTCAGGCGAAGTTCCGCGAGCCGGTGGTGGTCAATGCGCTTCACGGGGTCTTTCTGGTTCCCACAGCGGAGATGATGGTCTTCGTCGACGGCAAACCGGTCCGTCTGCCCGAAAAATATTCCGTGATGACTTTACTCAACAATCCAAATGCAAAAGAGTTTCGCTTCTCGGTCGCCGGCGGATATGAGGTGCTGGTCTCCGGAAATCCGCTCCGGCTGACGATTCAGGACAACCGGAAATTTGACAGTGATACGTTTTCGTTCCGCTTTGGAGCCGAGCCGGGAAGCGGCAAGATAAAAGAGTCGAAACTTGCTCTCTCGTTCCGTATTATTCCCGTCAAGTTGCAGCCGGTCAGTCTGAAAAAGGCGGCAAACATGGACTTTGTTGACGAGGCGCCGGGAGACGGGAAGGGCGGCTGGACCGATCAGGGGCCGGAAAACGATCTGCGGAAACTGAAACCCGGCACGGTCCGGACGGGCGCCCTCTCGTTCGAGGTGCTCGACCCGGCGAAGAACGGCGGTCGCGCCGCGTTGGTGCTCGCCGGCAAACAACGCGGTTTCGCCATTCCGGCCGCTACGCTCCCACTGCCGGAAAACCGTGCCGGAGCGGTCAATCTGCTGCACGCCTCCGCTTGGACCCCGGCGAACGGGACGACGCTCGGCACCGTGATTGCACAGTACGCGGATGGTTCTTCGGTCCGCATTCCGGTGGTGGCCGGCCGCGATTGCGGTAACTGGTGGAATCCGTTCCGGGGGAAAAATGCGGCGATCGTGTGGAGTGTGGAGAATCCGGAGGCTCTTGTCGGACTTTACGCATCCAGTTTTGCTCTGCCGAAACCCGGACCGAAATCGCTGCGCTTCGAGACGGCGACGCCGGAGACGGTCTGGATGATCGTCGGCGTGACCCTCTCCGACAAACCGATCCGTTTTGCCGCGGTGAGCGACAAACCGTTGGAAATGAAAGCGAACTACGAGTGGAAACCGCTCGCATTCCAGCGGAAAATCAACCGCGGCAGCGCGCTCGACTTCTCCTTCCTCGCCGATGCTCCGGCCGGGAAGTACGGCTTCATCCGGCCGACGCCGGAAGGGACGCTCACATTTGAGAAGGCGCCGCAGAAACGGATTCGGCTCTACGGACCCAACCTCTGCTTTTCCGCGAGCTTCCTGAAGAAGGAGACGGTGGACCAGCTCGCCGATTATTTTGTCTACTGCGGCTACAACACCGTGCGGATTCACCACCATGACACGGAACTTCTGGACCGGAAGGCGAAAGATACGCTGACCTTCTCCGCCGCGAAGCTCGATCAGCTTGATTATCTGGTGTATCGGATGAAGGAGAAGGGGATCTACGTGACCACCGACCTCTACACCAACCGGGTGTTCAAGCCGGGCGACAACATCCCCGAATGCGACTTCTACGACCAGCGGCAGATGAAGATGCTCCTGCCGGTCAGCCGGGCGGCGATGGAGAACTGGAAGGAGTTTGCGCGGCGGTGGATGAGCCATAAGAATCCCTACACCGGCCTCACCTGGGCGGAGGAGCCGGCGCTCTACTGCATCAATCTGGTTAACGAGGAGGTATTGACCGGAAACTGGAACCGCACTTCGTCGAGTGTCAAGCTGTATGAAGCGGCATTTGCGGAGTATTGCGCAAAGAAGAGACTCAAGGGTGGAGCGGCCTCCAATACCAATCCGGTTTTCCTCCGGTTCCTGTACGAACTGCAGGACCGGGTGCTGGCCGAGCAGATCCGTTTCGTCAAGGAGACGCTGGACGTGAAGGCGATGGTGACCAGTCTGAATCATCAGAACCAGATTCCACTTACCCTGTTGCGGTGGCGGTTCGACCTGGTGGACAATCATGCCTACTTCGATCATCCGGGATTCCCGGAGAAGCAGTGGAGTCTGCCCTTCAGCTACCGGCAGGTGTCGGCGCTCCGCCGCATGGCGGTGGTGCCGCGGAATCTGATGGCGACCCGCCTGCCGGGGAAGCCGTTCATTGTGACCGAGTTCAACTACTGCAACCCGAACCTCTACCGTGCGGAGGGCGGCCCGTTGATCGGCGCCTACGCCGCATTGCAGAACTGGGATGCGCTCTACCGTTTCGCCTGGAGCCACAGCGCAAGCGGAATCTACAAGGTCGGCGGCGCCTACGGATTCGACGTGGTCAACGACCCGATGGCGCAACTGTCGGACCGGATTGCGATTGCGATGTTCCGGCGAGGCGATGTTGCGCCGGCGAAGGTGACATATGCCTATACGGTTTCTCCGAAGTGCTTTGAACGAAATGAGTTTGATGCATTTCCGGTGACGTTTCAGAATCTCGGTCTTATCGCCGGCATCGGTTCGGTTCCGGAGGGGGATCGCACGGTGCCCCGGGGAACGGTGGAGCTTACTCCGGCGCAGGCGAAGAATCCCGCCGCGTTGAAGGATACGAGTATCGCAAAGCTCTGGCGTGAAGCGAACGAGAAGCGCATTGCCCGGAGCGTCACCGGTCAGTTGCGGCTCGACGGCAATGCGTCCAGTTTCACGGTGACGACGCCCCGGACGGAATCGATCACACTTGCTTCGGGCAGTCTTGCCGCCGGGGCGCTGCGGGTGAAGGAGGCGACTTGTTTCCAGACGGTCGCGGCGATTTCGCTCGATGACAAGCCGCTGACGGAAAGCTCCTCCGTGCTGGTGATCCAGCTCACCAACGTGGCGAACACGGGATTGCGCTTCACCAATGAGAGCCGGAAGGTCGTGACGAAAACCGGCCATCTCCCATTGCTGATTCAGAAAGGGCGTGCGACGGTGGAACTCGCTTCGGCGCGTCCCTTCCGGGTGACGGCGCTCAGCTGCGACGGCGTGCCGTACGGCGAGGTGAAGGGAACACTGCAGAACGGTGTCTTCCGCTTTACGGCGGATACCACGCAGTTCCCCGGCGGCGTCATGGCCTACCATCTGACCCGGTGACGTCGGATTTCCTGTTAACCTGTTCCGGGGGAGGGGGATTCCTCCCCCGGTTCTTTTTGCAGGGAGGGCGGCGGATTATGCAAAATTTTGATTTTTTTTCATTTGGCTATTGACATTGGCCGATCTTTCTGGTATAATAGATAACGTGTTAACTTAACGTGTTAAATCTTGAGATATCCTGTCATGGAGCGGAAAGGAAAAAACTGCACGATCCGGGAGCTGGCCCGCTACGTTGGTCTGAGCACCTGCACGGTGTCGAAGGTGCTGAACGATCACACCGGGGCTCTGTCGATTCCGGAGAGCACGCGCCGGAAGGTGAGGGAGGCCGCGCGGGAACTCAACTACGTGCCGAACGTGAATGCGCAGCGTTTTTTCAAGCGGCGCAGCTCCGTGATCGGCCTGCTGGTGCCGCCGCAGGAGGAGATGGGGCACAACGTCTTTCACGACACACATTTTGTGGATATTTTAAGCGGGATCGAGAAGGCGTTGAGCACCACCAGCTACAATCTGCTGCTGCTCTTCAACCGCCCGGAATACAAAGCCGGGAACCGGTACGAGGCGATGTTCAGTTCCGGTTTCGTGGACGGGCTGCTGATCTGGGGCGCGCACCGGTCGGAAGGGTACTGGCAGGAGCTGGTGGAGCTGACGCAGCCGCGTATTTTTCTGACGTCGATGCCGGACTTTTCCCCGGATGAGCCGCTGCACTATGTCGCGAGCGACTACGAACAGTCCGCCTGCGGAATCGTCAGTCGGCTGAAGGCGCAGGGATGCCGCCGCTTCTGCTGGCTGGCGGGCCGAGAGGATACGTCGATCATTTCGCAACTGGCCGCCGGGATGGCGCGGGCCGGCGTCACGCTGGAGGAGTCGGCGATCCGTTACAGCGACTACACCGAGGCGGAAGGGGAACGGCTGGCCGCGGAACTGCTTGAGCACGGTGAATTCGATGCTTTGCTGGCGACGGCTCCGCAACTGGCGCGCGGCGCCGTCCGGTACATTGAGGCGCACCGCCTGCCGGTACAGGTCGGCAGTTTTGACGGCCAGCGGGGGACCCGGCTGATGTCGGACCACTACATTTCGGCATTGACCAACGACTTCGAAATCGGTTTGAAGGCGATGGAAAAAATGTTCGCATTGATCGAAGGAGATACGGACATGGTACAGATGAAGGTGCCGGTGGATTTCACTGCAGACGAAGGAGCAAAGGAAAATGTACAGTTTTAACGCGATGAGGCATGCGGAAGAAAGGGGGTCCCGGTCGCTTCGTTCTCCCCGTTCCGGAGAAAGACGGTTCCCGTCATTTACTCTGATAGAATTGCTGATCGTGATCGCGATCATCGCGATTCTGGCGTCGATGCTTCTGCCGGCGCTGAACAAGGCGCGCGAGAAGGGACGCACGGCAACCTGCGTCTCGCTGGTCAAGGGGTTGGGAATGGCCAATATTCTGTATGGAAATGATTTCGGCGGCTGGTCGGTGCCGGTTTCCTACGGGGCCATCGGCTCGCAGACCGGATATGACCGGGTGGCGCCGTTCCGCAGTTATCTGGGGTTGAATCCGGATATCTCCTCCACCCGGCGGGTGCCGCAGAAGTTCATCTGCCCGAAAGCGAACTTTTCGCTGCTGGAGGGATCCGTCGCCGGTTCCGCCGGGTTTCTGCTCGATAAAAGTTTCGGCCTGAACTACACCAGTGCACCCAATACGAGCGGCTCACTGCTGTTCCGGGGCTTCAAGTTGAATGCGGTGAAACGCCCCTCCGACAAGATCCAGTTTGCCGACGGGCTGGATTACCAGCTGCACTGGAGCTACCGCGACGATTACATCACGGTCCTGAATGCCGACGAAAGCGGTCCGGCCGGAACGGTCTACGGCAGCGGATACCGGATTGCCTACCGGCATGAACTGATGGTGAATATTGTGTACTGGGACGGGCACGCCTCCACGACGCAGTCGGGGCCGATCCGCGGCAGCGGCGACGCCTGGGACCTGACGAAAAAATAAGGAATCGCCGCCATGAGACGAGTTTGCATTTTGCTCGGCGCCGGATTGCTTGCCTGGAGTGCGGCCGCCGGCGAGTTTCTGGAAAACAAGCAGACCTTCGCCCGGGGAATCTTTCAGCAGACCCGGCTTGATCAGGACGGCCTGATCCGCCTCGTCCCCGGAGCGACGGCAGGAACCTTCTCCACCGAAATCATCGACCTCGGCGAAACGAATTCCGCCCGGTTCACCGGCTGGGTTGCCGAACAGCCGCCCGGCACCGCGGTTTCGGTGGAGTATCGCTCCGCGGCGGAACCGTTTGACCCGGCGGCATCGGTTCCGGCCTGGCGCAAGGCGGTCAACGGCGCGGTTCCCGATGCGGATGGCCGCCGGTATTTTCAGTACCGGGTGCGGCTGGAGGTGAAAAAGGGGAAGAATGTACCGTTCCTGCGGGAACTGCTGGTTTCGACCCGGTCGCCGCGGGAAAAGTTCTTCGCGGAAAAGCATGCTCCTGCGAAGCTCGACGATCTCAATATGATGATGCTCTACAGCGTGACGCCGGAAAAGCTGTTTCACGTCTACTCCCAGCTCCCCTACGACGCCTCCGAGCGCGGTCTCTACATCCTGCGCAATGCGCCCGGGAAGAAGATCGGCGACGGTTACCGGTATGTTCCGGGCGAGAACGAAATGTATCTGCCGATGCGGTACGGCACGCGGATTCTGGTGCGGTTCCACCCGGTGGCGACATTCAGCAATCTCACGTTGTACCCCCGCGACGTGATCCTGCAGGCGAAGGATGGCCGCAAGAAGACGGGGATGCGGGCTCAGCACCGGACGGTGAACTTCTTTGACCGGGATTTCATCCGGGAGTACCACACCGGCCTGCGGGCGGCGGTCCGCTATTATAAGCAGAACAATCCCTATGTGTTCGGCTACACCCTGATGTCGCCGGAGTTTTTCTACGACACCGAACCGTGGCCGCAGATGACCTATCTGAGCGGTTTCAGTCCGGAGGCGTTCGACTCCTACCGGGAATTCTCCGCGAAGCTGGGGCGGCCCGTCAGCGGCTGGCCGGTTCCCTCCGACGGGGATATTCTGCTCGATCCGCAGACCTATCTGTGGTCCTACTGGCGCAGCCGGGCCGGGGCGGATTATATCGCGGGACTTGCCCGGATCATCCGCGAGGAGGATCCGGAGGCGCTGATCGGCACCATGCACTATGTCGGGGCGATGAGCCTGCGAGGACTGGAACCGGGCTTCATCGAATGGAATCCGGATTTCAACTTCTACTCCTCCTCCAATCTCTATCCCCGTGTGCCCGGCAAAGACGGGCTCGACGGCGGCACGACCTTCAGCTACACCAGACTCAATGTGGAGGGCCATTCCCGAAAGAGCAACTTGCTCGAATATGACCTCTGGTCGCCCTACGTGGATGCCCGGCGGGCGCTGACCTATGCCCGCTATGCCGCGCTGGAACGCGTTCTGCCGATGCCGATCGTTCTGGGGAATTTCCCGGACAACACCCCTTCCAATCACCTGACCCGCTACCACGGCATGAAAGGCTCACCGGTGACCCCGGCGCTGCTGCGGACTCTGGCGGACAATATGCAGCAGGTGAGAAAACTGCGCACTTCGGAGAAGTTCAGCCAGGTCGCCGTCATTCTGCCCACCATCTCACTGCACGCCCTGCTGGAAAAGGATCGCTGGCTCCCGCACCGCCTGGTCCAGCAGCAGCTTCACATCCTTGCACCGCTGCTGAAACTGAATGTGGCGTTTGATTTCCTCACGGAAGGGTATGTGACAACCGAGCTGTTGAACCGCTACAAACTGGTGATCGTGCAGCAGCCCGCCGTGTACCCCTGGATGCGCAAGGCGCTGGCCGGAACCACAACGGATCTGCTGATCCTCGGCTGGGGTGGAACTGTGGCCGCGCCGGGACCGGAGAAACTGCTTTCGCCGGTCGCGCCGGAGGCGTTTGATGTTACGTCCCGTTCCGCCTGGCGCCGGGGAACCGAGCCGGAGCCGACCTTCTTCGCCACCGGCGGAACCGTCCGGGAACAGGCGGCGAAGATCCAGTTCGGCAATTCGCCGCACGCTCTGCTCGCGGGTCTGCAGGGGATGAAGCTGGAATACGACGCCCCCGGGCTCGGCGGGCGCGCTCTGCCCTACGTCGCCGGAATGAAGGGCACGTCGTTCGCGGTGGACGGGCAGGGGAACAGCGTTTACGCTCTCCAGCGCGAGAACGGGCGGAACGTGATCCATTTCGGCCTGCTGCCGTGGCAGTTGAATGCGGATGGTTCGGAAAAGCGGCTGTTCTCTCCGGAGCAGGAGACGCGCTTCCTCTCCAACATCCTCAACTTCTGCGGGGTTGAATATTATCCGTCCTCCGGCGCCTTGCGGCTGATGCGGAACGGGGAATGGCTGCTGGTGGAAAACACCGCCGAGACCCCCTACCGGGGCAAGTTGCCCGCCGCCGTCAACGCGGCGCGGAGTCTGCCGGATGCGGAGATCACGGTTCCGGCTCAGAGTTCCATTCTTCTGCCGCTCTCTCGCTGAAGCGCGGCGTCGCATGCCGGGACGGTGGGAGCGGCGATTTTTCTCCGCTGCCCGCTGGTGCCCGATGTCAACGATTCCCCGGACCATCTTGTCGCGATCGCCGCACTGGCGGAGGAGCTCTCCGGCATCGAAGAGGTCACGCTGGAGCCATACCATCCGCTCGGCGTGGAGAAGGCGGAACGGCTCGGGCGGCAGGGAACGTGGAAGTGCAGAAACTTCCCGCTGCCGGAACGAGTGAATGCGTGGCGCCGGGCCATTGCTTCGAGGATGCGGAAACGGGTTGTCGTCGCTTGAATGCCGCGCTTCAGCCGCGGAAGATGAAAAACACCGCTCCCGCAATACAGAAAGCCGCGTAGAGGTAGTTCCACGAGAGCGATTCCTTCATGTAAAGCAGGGTGAAGGGGACGAAGACACTGAGTGAGATCACCTCCTGAAGAATCTTCAACTGCCCGAGCGAAAGCGTGGTGTGACCGATCCGGTTGGCGGGCACCTGGAGCAGATATTCAAACAAAGCGATGCTCCAGCTCGCCAGCGCGGCGACATACCACGCCCGGTTGGAGAGGTTTTTCAGGTGGCCGTACCATGCAAAGGTCATGAATACGTTGGAAAGAATCAGCAGACCGATGGTCTGCGCCGTCGGAGGTATGTTCATCATATTCGCCTGAAGGTTGATCCCGCCGGAGAAAAGGAAAGTGCCTTGCAGGCGGGAAATCCGGCGCGGAAATCCGCGGAACGGCTTTTTTTGCGGAGCGAATGCATCTTTTCTCTCTTTCCGGTTTGAAAACATCGTTGTGCAACGTTATAATAGATACAATCAACGCGCCATTTGCAAGGCGCAACGAAAAGAAATAACGGAAATCTCTGGATTTACTATGCCCAACCGTACCGGAATCACCATTGCCGGCGAAAGCAATCCCGGGCTGGTCCGGCGGCACAATGAGGATAATTTCGTCATTGTCGCTCTGCCGGAGCGGTCGAGCATCCTCGCCGTCGTCGCCGACGGCGTCGGCGGCCACAGCAACGGCGGCATGGCGAGTCTGATCTGCTGCCGCGATCTGGCTGACGCCTATTTCAGCATTCCGGACGAAGAGCTCTCCACCCCGTTGCAGGCGGAAAAATTTTTGCGGGATGAAATCCGGGTCATCAATCGGAAGATTTTCGAACGCAACTACTTTGAGGAACTCCGCCGCCCGATGGGCAGCACGATCCTCGCCGTGCTTTTTCTGCAGGATTCTCTCGTGATGGCCAGCGCCGGCGATACCCGGCTTTATGAATTGCCGCCGGACCGGCCGCTCCGTCAGCTCTCGGTCGATCATACGCTCAGCGCCGCCTATCTGCGCGCCCATGGGCGAAATCCGGAAAACCGCGCGGTGCTCCGCAATGTCATCATGCGCGCGGTCGGGCCCCGGCGGGAGCTGGCGCTCGACGTGCGGGTGTTTCGCAAACCGGCGGGGGCGCGCTATCTTTTCTGCACCGACGGCGCGTACCGCTACTCTTCCGACCGGCAGTTGCGGGAGGCGCTGGAGGATGCCTTCGTGCCGCGCGACACTGTTTCCGCAGTGATGCGCACCGCGCTGCTCCGCGGCGGGCATGACAACATCACCGTGATCGCCGCATTCGTCGAGAGGGGGAGCTGATGGCACTGCTGGAGGTGGAAGATCTCAAGGTGCACTACCCGGTGCGCGGCTCCTGGTTCCGGCCGAAGCGGTTTGTCCGTGCCGTCGACGGGGTCTCCTTCTCTCTGGAGGCGGGCGAGACGGTCGGTCTGGTCGGGGAGTCCGGCTGCGGCAAGAGCACGCTCGGGCGGGCGCTGGTCCGGCTGGAGCAACCGGTTTCGGGCCGGGTGCTGCTCGATGGAAAAGACATGGCGGCGCTGCGGGGGCGTGAACTGCGCCGGGCGCGCCGGAACTTTCAGATGATCTTCCAGGATCCCTACGGTTCGCTCAATCCGCGGCTGACCGTGTGGGCGGCGCTCGACGAGGTGCTGGCGCTTCACTCCGGGCTGGAGCGGGAGGCGCGGCAGCGGCGGGCGGTGGAACTGCTCGAACGGGTCGGACTTTCGGCGGAGGCGCTCTATCGGTATCCGCATCAGTTTTCCGGCGGGCAGCGGCAGCGGATCGGCATCGCCCGCGCACTGGCGGCGGAGCCGCGCTTCATCGTCGCCGACGAACCGGTTTCCGCCCTCGACGTGAGCGTGCAGGCGGCGATCATCAATCTGCTCGACGATATCCGGCGGGAGACCGGGACTTCGTTTCTCTTCATCGCGCACGATCTTGCGGTGGTCGAACACATCTCCTCGCGGATTCTGGTGATGTATCTGGGGCACATCGTTGAAAGCGCGCCGTCGCGGGAGCTGGTGGCGTCGCCGCGCCATCCTTATACGCGGGCGCTTCTGTCGGCGGTTCCGACGTTGGATGCGGCGGGGCGGAAGCGGATTGTCCTGCCCGGTGATGTGCCCTCTCCGCTGTCGCCGCCTGCGGGGTGTCCGTTTCATCCGCGCTGTCCGCGGGCGCAGGAGCGCTGCCGCCGGGAGGCGCCGCCGCTTGCCGCCGTGCCGGGATCGGCGCGAAAGTGCGCCTGTTTTTACCCCGTGGAAGGGGAGCAAACGGCGTAATGTGCGGATTTTCTGAGATAAATCTGCGATTCCATGTTGCAAATCCGGCCGGAGGGATTATATTTCGAGAAAAGAGTGTATCTGTGAGAGTATAACCGTTTCGACTATAGAGGGCATGGGGTTATGGCGGACCATCCGAAATTGACAGTTCTGTATGAAAAGCTTCGGGGCAAGACCTTCGAGATCGACAAGGATCAGATGAGCATCGGCCGCCGGGATGGGATGGATATCTGCATCAAGGATTCCAGCTTGAGCGGTCATCATGCCGACATCATCCGGAGCGAACAGAACGGGAAGACCGTTTATATTCTGCGTGACAACGACAGTACCAACGGCACCCGGATCAACAACGTTCCGATTACGGAGCAGGTGCTGAAGAATTCCGACCTCATTCTGCTCGGCGGCGTCGAAGTTCTGTTCGACAGCAACGAGGAAGGCGGCGAATCGGGGAGCTTCACCAAGACGCATACGATCGACCTCTCCAGCATCGACAGCAATGTTTCGACGGTTCAGACGATGATCAATCTCTCGCCGTTTGCCGCCGGGGAGCGCAAGAAACACGCGATGGTGCAGAAGGCGATCATCGGCGTGGTGGCGCTGACGGCGCTCGCTGTGGTCGGGCTGGTGATTTGGGTGCTGATCAATATGCTCGAGACATTTTCGTGATTTCGTTTCACCGGCAGGGGGGAAACGACAGGATAGCCGTCCCGTCCGGTGGCTCTGGTTCGCCGGCAGGGCGGTGGTTTTTGATTGAAGAGGAGTAATTTTCCGGATGCAAGAAAAAGAGAATAAAGAGAAAAACGAGATGGATCCGAAGCGGGTCGGAGAAGATCGTCCGGGCCGCGAGAAGAACAACCCGTTTCAGCGGGGGCGTCTGCCGGCTCCGCGTTCCAGCCGGGCCGCCGTGGTCTGGCTGGTTCTGCTGCTGGCGATCGGTTCGCTGGTGCTGTTCCGCGGATACGGCCCGTCGAAGGTGGTCACGCTTTCGCAGAGTGAATTTGAGCGTCTCTTGCGGGAGTCGAAGGTTGCTTCCGCAGTAATGACCGCGGAGAGCGACCGCATTTTCAACGTGGAAGGCAAACTCCGCAGCGGTGCTGCCGGTTCGGAGAGCAAGGTCGTCGAAAACAAGGCGCCGGAAAGCACCCGGGGGGGGCGCGGGAATCTTTCCGGGCTGACTCCCTACAAGACACGGGTGATCTACTCCGAGCGTCTGGCCGAGCTCATGAACGGCATCCGGGTCCGGGTGGATTCCAACAACGCCGGTCTCTGGAACTTTCTGCTGGTGGGGATTCTGCCGGTACTGCTGATTGTCGGCGTGATCTACTTCTTCACTGCCAGACAGATGCGGATGACCGGGCGCGGCGCGATGGATTTCGGCAAAAGCAAGGCGCGGATGATTCCGCCGGATGAACTGCACGTCAAGTTCGACGATATTGCGGGGGCCGACGAGGCCAAGGAGGAGATTGGCGAGATCGTCGAGTACCTCAAGGATCCGTTGCGTTTCCAGCTGGTCGGCGGTCAGATCCCGAAGGGGTGTCTTCTGGTCGGCGATCCCGGTACCGGTAAGACGTTGATGGCGAAGGCGGTGGCCTGCGAAGCCGGCGTGCCGTTCTTCTCGATCAGCGGTTCGGATTTTGTGGAGATGTTCGTCGGTGTCGGCGCGAGCCGGGTGCGCGACATGTTCGAGCAGGCGCGCAAGAGCACGCCCTGCCTGATCTTCATCGATGAGATCGACGCGGTGGGCCGTTCCCGCTTCTCCGGCTGGGGCGGCGGGCATGACGAACGCGAACAGACGCTGAACGCCATGCTGGTTGAGATGGATGGTCTGGAGAGCCGGGCGGGGGTGATTGTGCTCGCCGCGACCAACCGGCCCGATGTGCTCGACCCGGCACTGCTCCGGCCGGGGCGGTTCGACCGGCAGGTGGTGATGGATCTGCCCGACATCGCCGGACGGCGCAAGATTCTCGATGTGCATGTGAAAAAGATCAAGGTGGATCCCTCGATCGACCTCGACGTGGTGGCCCGCACGACGCCCGGGTTCAGCGGTGCCGACCTGGCGAATCTCTGCAACGAAGCGGCGCTGCTGGCCGCCCGGCGGAACCGGGAGGCGGTTACGCAGGCGGATCTTGAAGAGGCGCGCGATAAGGTGAGTTACGGCACCGAGCGCCGGAGCCGCAAGATCACCGAGCGGGAGCGCCGCCTGACCGCCTATCATGAGGCGGGCCATGCGCTGGTTGCGCTTCACAACGAGCACTGTACGCCGGTGCACAAGGTGACGATCATCCCGCGCGGGCAGTCCTACCTCGGCGCGACCTTTACGATGCCGAAGGAGGATGTCTACACCCGCAGCAAGCTGGAGCTTGAGGCGGAGATGGCGATGACCATGGGCGGCCGCGCCGCCGAGGAGCTGGTGATCGGCGATGTGACCACCGGTGCGGCGAGCGACATCAACCATCTCACTTCGATCGCCCGCCGGATGGTCTGCATCTTCGGTATGAGCGACAAGATCGGGCCGACCAAGTGCGGCGACTTCCCGGCGCACCCGCATATGCGCATTGACATGCCGCCGCCGGAATCGTGCAGCCCGGAGACGGTGCGCGAGATCGATCTCGAGGTGCGGCGGCTGGTGACGAATGCGATGAACGCGGCGCGCGAATGCCTCAAGACGCATCGCGACGAGCTGGAAAAACTTGCTCAGGCGCTGCTGGAACGCGAGACGCTTTCGATCGACGAGATCAATACGCTGCTCGGATTGAATCCGGAGGCGGAAAAGCGCGAAGATGTTCCGGGGAAGGCGCAGGAGATCAGGCCCACCACCGATGCCGGAACTGTCGGAAACAGCCTTTAAGCCGGTTGCCGGCGGCTGCCGAGTTTCGCTCCGGGTGCAGCCCGGGGCGAGCCGCAACGCGGTTGCCGGCAGTTACGGCGACGCCGTGAAGATCGCTCTGCAGGCGCCGCCGGTGGATGGCCGGGCAAACCAGGCGCTCTGCCGGTTGCTCGCCGACTGGTGCGGCATTCCCAAAAGCAGTGTCGAGCTCAAATCCGGCCAGACCGGCCGGAGCAAGGTGCTGGAACTCGCCGGCGTCACCCCCGAAGAACTCAAAGCAATTTTAACGCAGCATATGGAAAAATGAATCGGAAAGCTATTATCTTTCTCGCGGACGGCATGGCCGATGAGCCGTTGCCGGAACTTGGCGGAAAAACCCCGCTGGAAGCGGCGAACACTCCGGCGATGGATTCCATCGCCCGGGAGGGGGTCAACGGTACGTTTCTGACCCTGCCGGAGGGGTTGCCGACCTCGTCGGACGTGGCGAATATGTCGGTGCTCGGATTTTATCCGGAGCGCAACTATCCGGGGCGCGGCCCGATCGAGGCGGTCAGTCAGGGGATTGAGCTGGGGCCGGACGATGTGGCGTTCCGGTGCAATCTGGTTTATGTCTCCAGCGACGGCGTTCTGCGGGATTATTCGGCGGGGCACATCGACAACGAGACCGCCGCACAGCTGATGCATGATCTGCAGGAACAGTTCGGCAACAGCGACGTGACCTTTCACTCCGGCGTGAGTTATCGCAATCTTCTGGTGCTGCACGGGAAGCGTTTTTCCGACCGGATTCACTACTTCAAGCCGGATTCTTCGCAGGACATGCCGGTTGCCGAGTTGAAGCTTTCCGCGGCGGATGATTCGCCGGAGGCCGCCTATACGGTGGAGTTTCTTGACCGGCTCGGGCAGCTCTGCGCCGCGTTTCTGGCGGCGCATCCGCTGAACCGCGGCCGGAAGGCGCCGGCGAACTGGATCTGGCCGTGGAGTCCCGGCCGCCGTCCCCGTCTGGAACCGTTCAGCGTCTGCTATGACGGGCGCCGCGGCGCGGTGATCAGCGCGGTGGATGTGATCAAGGGAATCGGCAAGAGCAGCGGCATGGAGGTGATCGAGGTGCCCGGAGCGACCGGATTCCTCGATACCAACTACGCCGGAAAGGTGGCGGCGGCGCTGGAGGCGATCCAGCGCAACGATCTGGTCTATGTCCACGTGGAGGCGATCGACGAATGCTCCCACCTCGGCGATTTGAAGCTGAAGATGCAGGCGATTGAGGATTTCGATTCGAAGATCGTCGCATCGGTTCTTGCGGCGCTGAAGGGGAAGGGGATCACCTTTGCTGTTCTGCCGGACCACCCGGTGCCGATCAAACTGCGCAAACACACCACGACGCCGGTGCCGCTGGCGATCGCCGGGCCGGGAATCGAGCCGGATTCGGTGCAGAGTTTCAGCGAAACCCTCGCTCCCACCGGTTCCCTCGGGTTTCTGCGCGGGAATGAGCTGGTGAAGAAGGTGCTCGGCCTCTGAGCCGCCCTCGGGTTACTCCGAAGTTCCGCCGCTGCGCTGTCTGCGGCGGTACTCGCCGGGGGAACAGTGCTCCCGGCGGGTGAAGAGCCGGGTGAAGGAAACCGGATTGGGGTAGCCGCAACGGCGGGCGATCTCGGCGATCGGCCAGTCGGTTCCTGACAGCAGAGCGATGGCATTCATCATGCGGACATTCCGGATGCAGGCGCTGACCGGTTCGTTCCGCCGTTCCCGGAAGAGCCGGGTGAGGGTGGAACGGGAAACACCGACATGTTCGGCGAGAAAATCGATCCCCAGTTCCGGCTCCTGATAGCGGTTGCGGATGTAATCCATACACTCTTCGTAGATATCCTTGTGAAAGCCGGGATGGTGACTGCCGATCAGACGGGCGATGATCTGCCAGGCGGTGCCGGAGAGTTCGGCGAGCATGCCGGGGGAGTCGGTGCTGATATTCTCCTCGATCCGGCGAAACAGAGCTTCCGGAAACCCGGAGTCGCAGGAGATTTTCCGGGGAAGGCGGCAGGCGAGCAGCATTGCGGCGGCAAGCGGTCCATCGAGGCAGAGCCAGCGCCAGTGCCACTCCCGGCTCTTCACCCGGTAGTGATGGGTTTCGTCCGGCAGGAAGAGAAAGACGTCATTCCGCCTCATCTCGAAGGGTTGACCGTAGTGGATGATCTCGCCGCAGCCGGAGATGGTCCAGCTGATCTCCAGTGACGGGTGACGAAGGGCTCCCGAAATGATATCCGCTTCGCCCGCCTTCATGGTCGTACAGCCGATGGAACGGACGGCGAACGGCATCGGATAATCGTAGTTTGCCAGACAGTTTTGCCGGAAATATCCTTTTGCCTTCATGGGCTTCCTCCCCCCTGCTTTTGATCTGATTAATCAAAAATATAATTCAAAAAATCAAGAATGCAACCTTGATTTGCAGGGGATTTTCTGTCTTGATTGTATGAAATCTGCACGATCAACGATAAATTCCCCCTGTTTTACCATAATCTGAAAGGATAAGAAAACAGACTCCGGGGTATATTGACGCTTCCACCGGGATCTGCTATATTGAAATCAGGTGAATCCGTAGACGACAACCGGGAGGAATTTATGTTTACAGCCAGGATTGTGTGGGAAAACGGCAAAGTGGAGGAGCGGGAACTCTCCGCCGGGAACGACGGCGTCGTGACGTTGCGGCGGGATTCTCTGCCGCGGACGGGAATCCGGCAGGTCGAGCTGCGTTCGAAAACGTTCACGGCCCGGGCGGGCGAGGAGGGATTTTTTCTGATTCCGAGTGTGGAGAACGACGGCGCGAGCGCTTTGACGCTGTTCCGGGAACGGGAAGATACCGAGAGCGCGTTCCGGCTGAATATCATGCCGGTCTTCGCGGTTTCGACCGCTTCCGGCGCGGTGCTGGCGGTGGTCGAGGGGATGCCGTTCGAATATGAACTTGTCGCTGGGGTCCGGGGGGGCAGATACTATCTTTTCCCGCGTTTTCTCTTTGCCGGGGAGGATGCCGTGGATGATATCCGGCTGCGTCTCTTCCGGCTGCCCGCTTCCAGGCGGAGCTATTCGGCGCTGGCGTGCTGCTACCGTCGCTATCGGCTGGAACGCGGTCAGTGCCGCCCGTTGAAGGAGCGGTTGCGGGAACAGCCGATACTGGCGCAGGCGGCGGCCGGGCCGGAGGTGCGGATCCGGATGGCGTGGAAACCGGTTCCGTCTCCGGTTGCCGAGCAGACCGAGGAAAACGAGCCGCCGATCAAGGCGAAGGTGCCGTTCGAACTTGCGCAACGGATTGTGGAGAAGTTTCACGCCGCGGGAATCTCCGAGGCGGAATTCTGCCTGGTCGGCTGGAACAAGTCCGGGCATGACGGGAAGTTCCCGGACCTGCTGCCGGTCGAGCCGCTGCTGGGCGGCGAGGAGAAGATGCGCCGTCTGATCGCCCGGACGAAGGAGCTGGGCTATCTCATCGCGGCGCACACCTGTCCGTACAGCGGCTATACGCTGGCGAAGCGGTTTCATCCGGAGGATCGCCGGCTGGCGCGGGATGGTTCCCCGCAACTGGGGGCGAAGTGGGGCGGCGGGCAGGCCTACCGCCTCTGCCCGGAACGGGTGTATCATACGCTGATCCGGGAGGATGTGGAGCTGCTTCGGAATTTCGGCTTCAACGGGATCCATTATCTGGACGTCTACAGCATTCTCTTGCCGGAGCCCTGCTGCGATCCGCGCCATCCGCTGACCCGTGACGAGGCGGCGGAGTGGAGCCGGAAGACGCTGGAATTTTTCCGGGAGGGGCTGGGCGGTGTCGCTTCGGAAGGGGGGTGGGATTTCTGTGCCGGCTCTCTCGACTACGTTCTCTACCCGGTCTTCCGCCTTCATCCGGAGCTGCCGGCAATCTGCGACCGCACAGTGCCCTTCTGGCATCTGGTATACCATGGCATTCTGCTCTACAACGTCGCCTGCGACACGGTGAATGCGGCGGTGAAATCCGATCGCCGGCTCTTTCTGCGGAACATGGAGCTCGGCGGGCGACCGCTCGACTATTTCTATGCGGATTTTGTTTCCAATGGCGAGCACTGGCTGGGGCGCGAGGATCTGATCTGTGAAACGGAGGAGGCGCTGGAGCAGGGCGTGCGCGCGGTGAAGGCGGAGTTTGACCGTTACCGGGAACTTGCCGATCTCCAGTTCGAATTCATCGAGGAGCATGAGGAGCTCTCCGATACGCTGGTCCGGGTCCGGTATTCGAACGGGGATGAGCTGCTCGTCAACTACGCGGAGGAGGAGACTTCGTACGGGAAGAGCGTGCTGCCGCCGCTCTCCGTGACCCGCAGAAGAAACGGCGGTTGCTGATTTTCGGAAATCATAGTTGCGCAAACGGCAAATCCGTGGTATGTTATACGTTGAAAAAAAAACAACCGGAAAGAGTCGGGCGCAACTATGGAATCATGCTTGGAACAGTTGAAAAATCTGCTGAATGAGGAGGATCGTTTCTGCCGGTACAACGGAATCCGGGTGGAGAGCATCCGCCCCGGTTCCGCCGAAGCGGTCATGGAGGTGCGCGATGAGTCGCTGAACGGGCTTGGTGCGGTACAGGGCGGGGCGATTTTCACGCTGGCCGACCTGGCGCTGGCCGCGGCGGCGAACTCCCGCGGCAACAAGGCGGTGACCCAGAACTCGACCATCTCCTATCTTCGTCCCGGTTCCGGCCGGGAACTGCGCGCGGTGGCGACCGAGGTGAGTCGCGGCCGCCGGACCGGATTGTACGAGGTGGAGGTGCGCGGCGAGAGTGGAAAACTGGTGGCGAAAATCATGTCCGGCGTATTCATTTCCGAAGAGCGGTTTGATTTCTTCCCTGCGGAGGGGAAACTGGCTTGAGCGTCCGCTCCCGAAACGGGAGACGGGCGTTTTGCAGAGAAAGGAGCGTGTTTCTATGAGAACGGCATTGTTCAGCGCCGCCGCGGCGGTCGCCCTGCTTCTCGCGGGCTGCTGCTGCTGACGGGGATTGGGAGATCCCGAATCGGGGGAGGGGGGCGTTTCGCACTCCTCCCCCTGCTGTCTCTGCCGGGAGGCGGAAACGGACTACTCCTCCCAGGAGTGCGAGAATTCGCTGTCCTTGAAGAGGGCGGCCAGTCCGGTGAGCTGCTTGAGCCGGAGGATCTCATCGACATCCATGCCGATGTTTTTGGAGATCCATGCGTCGGATTTGCCGATGGAGATCAGTTCGGAGACGATGCCGGACATCAGGTCCACGTTGTGGGAGCCGCGGGCGCGGTTGTGGCGGATGGTGGAGGCCATGCGTTCCCCGAGCGGTTTGTCGATGACGACGATGGGGAGCAGCCCCTTTTCCCGTTCATAAATCCGGCGCGAAGTGCGCATGACCGTGTAGCGGTGGAAGCCGTCGACGATGATGTAGAGATCCTGTTCGGGGTGACGGTAGCAGACCACCGGCTGAGTGAAGCCGTCCTCCCAGATGGAGAGTTCGAGCAGCCGCATTTCCGGCGGGGCGACGCGGTTGGGATTGTAGTCGTTGGCCACCACTTTTTCCACCGGCACCGCGATGACATTGTAGACCGGACTTTGAAACTTCTGGCTCATGATTTCCCCCCTTCATAGATTGCGATACTTCTCCATCAGCTCCTGCTGGCGCAGCGTGAGATCCCGGGTGACGCCGAAGGAGAGCGACTTGCAGACAAAATCGTTCTTGATGATGCACAGCGCCATGCGCCGCCAGGTGAGAAGATCCTTCCGGGAATCCAGCTCCGGAATCTCGTCGACGATCTTCCGGAATTTCACCACCTCCTTGTCGCCGGAGCCACGCCGGCTGAAGGTGTGGGTGTTCTCGATCGAATCGGCGTGATGCTCCTCGAGAAACCGGATGTACTCTTCGGTGAGCGGGCACCCGGTCCGCTTCCAGTATCGGATGAATTTGATGAATTTGGTACGGTAGTTCCGCGCGGTTTCCGGCGGCAGCGTCGAGAGCAGGAATTTGGTGAAGCTCTTCCAGGTGTGGTTCTTCGGGAGCCGGTAGCGGGAGTTCATCAGCCGGGTGCCGGAGTAGAGATTGCCGAAGTTGGCGCCGGAGACGCGGTTGACCACGCGGGCCCAGGTATCCGGCTCGATGACGCGGAAGAGGTTCAGGCCCGCTTTCGCCTCGTTGCCGAAGGGTTCGTCGACCCGCATTTTGTGGATGCTGACTCCGGCTTTGTAGAAGAGGTCGTAGAGGCGGTTGTAGTCTTTGCCGAAGCGCCCGTTGTAGGTCCAGATATCCTCGGTCCGCCAGTCGTAGAGCGGATAGAAACTGTAGGAGCTTTCCCCCGTCCGGGTGGAGTAGTGCAGCCCCTCGAAACTCTCTTTGCGGCAGGTGATGGCCCGGTAGCGCTGCAGACTTTCATCGGTCCGGATTCCCACCAGACAGGCGGAGAGTGTGCCGCGGCCGAACCATTCGTTGAAGCGGCGGAAGAAGAGTTCGAACGGCATGTTCCGTCGGTAAAAGTCGAAGGGGTTGTTGCGAAGATTGACGACGCAGCGGTGATTCGGCATCGGCCGCACCCAGATGCTTTCGCAGGCAGGATCCCACCAGACCCAGGTCGGTTCCAGGTAGCTCAGGGAGTTGGGGCTCTCCATCGGCAGGCAGACCCAGTAGGGCTCCAGCACGTCGGCGTTGCGGGAGAGCATCCGCTCGACGAACTCGATGGAGATGCGGTAGAACGCTTCCAGATCGATGAAAAGCACCCCGATGCGCCGTTTTCTCTTCCGTGCTTCGTCGATCGCCAGGTTGAGCAGCACGCCGCTGTCCTTGCCGCCGGAAAAGGCGACGCAGATCCGTTCGAAGCGGTCGAAGATTCCGGAGATCCGGCGGCAGGCCGCATGATAGACATCCTCATCCTGATAGTGCTTCATAGGCTCTGGATCCAGTTCTCCGGTGAGAAGCCGGTGGTTTTCTCAATGTGCGTGCGGAACTCGACGGCGACTCCGTTTTTCCGGAGAAGACTTTGGCGGATCTTCTCGTCGATGGAGTCGGCGCAGAGCAGATCGATGCAGCGAATTGTCCGTCGCCGGCCGGGAGTCTGACAGCGCTCTTCGGCGCGGACCCGTTCCGCATAGCTGAAGGTGTTGTTGTAGAAGATCACCACATCCGCGGCATTGAGATCGAGAGGGCACCGGCTGAGTTTGACGCTGGCCACGAGGATGCGGCGTTCGCTCCGGAAGGCGGAGAGAATTTTTTCCTGCTCCTCCGGCGGAATCCCGGCGCGGAGCACGACGGTCTCTTCCGGCGGCAGCTGGGATTCCAGCGTGTCGAGGTCGAACTGGAATTTGGCCCAGATGACGATTCTGACGCGACTTCCCAGCGACAGCAACAGCTCCTTCAGCGCTTCGAGGCGCGGATTGCCGAGAGGGCGCAGGCGGCCGTGCCTGTCCGGACAGAAGCCGGAGAGGACCTGCTGCAGCCGGGTGAAGAGCGTGAAGAGCGAGTGGCTGTTGAACACCCCCGCCTGAAGCACCCTCTCCTTGAGGCGGCGGTAGAGCTCGCGCTGCAGCGGATTCATGCGGAAACGGCGGACGGAGTAGAGGCGTTCCGGCAGCTCCCCGCACGCTTCGCGGGTGGTCTGGTAGACGTACGGGGCGATTTTGGCCGAGAGGTATTCGAGGTTGTGGGCGCGGATCACCTTCTGCGGGTGGTAGCGATCATACTCCAGATGGTTCGCCGAGAAGGAGTAGAACGAGCGGTAGCCGAGGATTTTGCTGGAGAGGAAGGCGAACTGCATGAAAAGATCCTGCACCCCCTGCGAGATTGGCAGGCCGCTCATGATGAGCCGGTAGCGCGCTCTTGCCGCGGCGCGGACGATGCGGTTGCTGCGCTTGGCCCGGTAGCCTTTGATGTAATGGGACTGGTCCAGAATGACGAAAGCGCGATCGTCGATCCGGTCGAGCGCCTCGGTGATGGCGGCCAGATTGCTGGACATGCTTTCGATGCCGATGATGTTCCAGCAGGGGGCGATTGCGCCGCAGTGTTTCAGGATTTCCGCCCGGATGTTCTCCTTGATCGCGTAGGGGCAGAACCAGATGACGGCGGAAAATTTCCCTGTGCGGCGCCGGACCAGTTCAATTGCGGTTCTGGTTCGGCCGGTTCCATGCTCCATGAAGAGCGCGCCAACCCGGAGGGGGAGGAGTTTCTCCACCGCCTCGCTCTGGTGGGGGTAAAGTTCAGTCTTCGCAGAAATCTCGAAGTTCATCCGGGACCTCGATGGTTTCAGGGGGCAGAAGCGTCGGCGGAACCGGTCTGGTCAGCACGTTGCGCTTCCAGTCGAAGCAGGAGACCAGCCGGTAGTCGGACCCGGCCAGCGGCGGGCCGAAAAACGTGTGATGCAAGCAGAGCCCGCAGTATCTGGCGTAGATGCCGTCGCGCCCGCCGACGGCGCACTGGCGGCGGAATCCGTGGAACTGCCGGGAGGTCATCCAGAGGACATATTCGTCATCGTCTTTGAGAAAGCAGCGGACACCGTATTTCCCGGCCGTCTGCGAATACCACAGGTCGAGCACTTCGACCAGTGCCAAGTCATAGAAACAATTCATGCGGCATTGACAGCCGGGCCCCGTTCACTCCGGCTTCCCCCCTCTCCGGTACGTGGTACCGACTTCCGTCGGTTTTCTCTAAAATACATTCGAAACAGATTCTTGTCAATCGCGGCAATTGCGGACTGTCTGATTTTTTTCAGGTTTTTTTCAGCGTGAAAATCCACCGGCAGCGTCTCCGCGGTCGCTGCCGGCGGGCGGAATTTCAGCGGGTGGAACCGGTGGTTTTCTCTCCCGGCTTCCGGTGTTTGCGATAGGTGAGGACCGCCTCGAGTTCCGGGATGGATTTCAGCCGGCGGGTGATCATCTTATGCATCGCCTGCCGGCTGACGCCGCGCCGGAGGGCGAGTTCACTTAAGTTCAGCGACGGCTCTGCCAGTTTCTGATCGATGAGTTCGAGCGAGGTGGGGTCCAGCGAGGCCATGAAGCCGATTACCTCCAGCAGGTCGGCCCGGGTGTAGCGTCGGTCCTGTTCCATCGCCTGGAACCGGTTGGTCCGGCTCGGCTGGCCATAAGCGAGGATGGTCTGATTGACCAGCGGGGGCGGTGCGTTGTCGGTCAGCAGCGGCGGATCCGCCGCCTGGGAACAGTACTTGCTCAGCGTGCACTTTCTGCATTGATCCAGTCTGTTGTACATCCTGCCGTAACATTCCATCTTACTTCTCCTTGTTTTTCTGCCGGAAGGGAATTCTTCCGAATTAAGTGTTTACTTAACTGACATAATGCTTTCGAACCATATCATGAACAAAGGAATTGATCGTTTTTCGAGCGGGCCAGCGCAGTTCGCGGTCGCGTTCGTTTATTATTTT
>NZ_DBEXAY010000212.1:0-10433 GCF_048170485.1 Victivallis sp.
TTCGCTTTTTTTTTAAAAAAAACCGAAATTTTCCCGGAAATCACGGATTTTTACGGATTTCGGTGCTCTCGAAAGCTGTTTTACACCGCGGTTCCGCCGCTCACAAGGCGGCGGAAAATTCCGGGGAACAACCCGGGCAGATCATCCGCGATCAACCCCGCTCCGCCGACCTCGCCGGCCAGACCGTGGAGAAAAACTCCGAGCCGGGCCATGCGATACGGCTCCTCCGGCCGCTGGGCGAGCAACGCCCCCCTAAGACCGGTCAGCACCTCCCCCGAGCCCGCCGTTGCCAGGGCCGGGGTCCCCGAAGTGTTGATGCTCCACTCTCCGTCCGGCGAGGCCACCACCGTGAACGCCCCCTTGAGCACCGTCACCGCATGAAGACGCTCCGCCAGCGCCCGTGCAAACGCAACCCGGTCCGGCGAGATGTCGATGCCGAATCCCGCCGCCAGACGGCCCGCCTCCCCGGGATGCGGGGTGATCACCACTCCATCGCGCCGCTTCCAGCGCTCCGGTTCAGCGGCCGCGGCGTTCAGCGCATCCGCATCCAGGAGCAACGCTCCCGGGAAGTCCAACAGCGCCGACAGCACCTCTCCCCGTTCCGGACCGCGCCCCCACCCGGAGCCGGCCGCAATCGCGTCACTCGACGACGCCAGCGCCGCCAGACGCTCCAGCGAAGCCGTTCCGAATCCGCCATCCGCCGCAGCTGGAACCCTCTCCAGAATCAGCGCCGCCGGCACCTGTGCCCGAGGTTCCCCTGGTACGGCCAGCCGCACCAGCCCGGCGCCGCCGCGCAATCCGGCATGCGCCGCCAGCACCGCCGCCCCGGAATACTCCCGACTGCCCGCGGCAATCAGCAACCGGCCGCGACGCATCTTGTGGGTGTCGAACTCCTGTCGGGGGAAATCGGCCAGGGCATCGCGCCAGAAGTAACACGCTTCCCCCTCCTCTTCATGCGTGAATTCCTCCGGCACACCGATATCGATCAGCCGGAGCCGGCCGCAACAGCGCGGCCCGTCGCCGTGAAACAGCCCCCGTTTCGGCAAGCCGAAGGTCAGGGTGAGCGCCGCCTCCACGGCGACTCCGGACGCCGCCTCGCCGCTGTCGCCCTCCAGCCCGGACGGCAGATCCATCGCCACGACCGGCAGACGGCTTGCATTGATCACGCGGATGAACTGTTCAAACTGCGGCCGCAGTTTCCCGGTAAAGCCGATTCCCAGCAGACCATCCAGAATCAGGTCGCCGCTGCGGAACTCCTCCGGACCGAGCGTTTCGCACACCCGTACCGGAATCGACCCGGGCAGATCCGCCACCGCCTGTGCCGCCTCCCCGCGCAGCTCCGCGAGCGGCGAAACGGCACAGACCTTGGCCGGCAACCCCAGCGCGGCGGCGGTCACCAGCGCATCGCCGCCGTTGTTGCCGCGCCCGATCACGGCGACCACCCGCCGGATGCCGCGGCCCCGGATCCATTCGCGCAGAAATTCCGCCGCCCCCTCCCCTGCCCGGCGCATCAGCGTGTAACCGGGAGTCCCGGAGGCGATCAGCCGGGCTTCGGCCCGGCGCATCCCTTCAATTCGGACAGCCTTCATCGCGATTTCCTCCTCCGTTCATTCGGAGACGGCAGCTTCGTTCTCCTCCGCCGCCTTCTTCGGCTTGCGCAGCAAACTGGAAAGCAGAAAGAGGCCGACTCCGACGCAGATGGCGATGTCCGCCACATTGAAAATCGGCCAGTGCGCATCGTACCAGTGGACATCGAAGAAATCCACCACCGCACCGCGCCAGATGCGGTCGATCGAATTGCCCGCCACCCCGCCGAGGATAATGAAGATCGCCAGACAGCGTTCGGGATACCCCTCCGTCAGATAGCGGAAGAACCAGAAGCACCCCACGGTCACCAGCGCGGCCACCGCGAGCAGAAACCACCCCTGCCCGCTGAAGAGACTCCATGCCGCGCCGTAGTTGCGCACAAACGTGAGCGAGAAGAAATTTTCGATCAGAACCCGGCTTTCGTGCAGCTGAAAACTGCGCTCCACCATCACTTTGGTGACCTGATCGAGGAGAAGAATAAACCCGGCCGCCGCCAACGACGCGCCGATGACGGCGCGTTCACGACGGGAACCGGGCTCCATCTGCCGGAAGAAAGACGGCAGTTCAATCATAATTGTTCTTTTTCGTGCCGGGACTTGCATTTCACGCAGAAGACCGCGTAAGGACGAATTGCCAGACGGCCTTCCGAAATCGGTTCGCCGCACTCCTGACACTTGCCGTACTCCCCGTCGATCAACCGCTGAATCGCATCTTCGATGAGCTGCAGAACGTTCCCCTCTTCGGTCAGCATCCGCAACTCCATCTCATGGCGCGAATTGTCGCTCGAAACATCCGCCATATGGGTCGTGACCCCGCGTTTGTCCGCATTGCTGCAGTCCAGAGCGTCTTCGGCGTGATATTTCATCTGGCTGGTCACCATTTCGCGGGCACGCATCAGAGCTTCATAATGCTCCTTATCCTTGCCTTCGAACACCAGTTTTGCCGGTTTCTTAGCCATTTGCTTCCCTATCGATAAATATTACCTTGATCAACCCATGCGGTACCAGCGGGAATCCCCGTTGCCCCGCCCTCTTTATCTTGGTAATATACTCCAGTTTCGATTTTTTTCAAACCGAAAAACGCACATGAATCACATCGCCGTCCTGGATCAGATACTCTTTGCCTTCGATGCGCAACTTCCCGGCCGCCTGCGCTTTGGCCCAGCCGCCGGCGGCGACGAGATCCTCGTAGGAAACCGTCTCCATCCGGATGAATCCGCGGCAGAGATCGGTGTGAATCTTCCCCGCCGCCTGCGGCGCGGGCGTGCCCCGCGTCACCGTCCACGCCCGGGACTCCATCGGCCCGGCGGTGAAGAAGGTGATGTAGTCGAGCAGACGGTACCCGGTGTGAATCACCCGGGTGAGGCCGGTCTCGACAATTCCGAGCTCCTCCATGAACATCGCCGCCTCGTCCGGTTCGAGCTGGCCGAGCTCCTCCTCCAGTTTGGCGCAGACCGGAACCACCTCCATGTGATGTTCGGCGGCGAACTCCTTCAGCCGCGCCGCGCGGGGATCGGTGTCGAAATTCCGGAAACACTCCTCGTCGGTGTTCGCGCAGACGAACGCCGGCATCACCGTCAGCAGTCCGAGAGAACGCACCAGCTCGACCACCTTCGGGTTCTCCTTGTCGTACACCGGCGTCTTCCCTTCGGCAAGCTGATCGGCGAGGTCGCGGATCGTCTCATATTCCAGCTTCGCATCCGGATCGTTGGAGCGGGCAAGTTTGTGCGCCTTGTCGCGGCGCTTTTCGAGCATTTCGAGATCGGCCAGCATGAGTTCGGTCAGAATCGTCTCCAGATCCCCGACCGGATCGATCGTGCCTTCCACATGGACCACGTCCGGATCCTGAAAGAGCCGGACCACATGCGCAATCGCGTCCACCCCGCGGATGTGCCCGAGAAACTGGTTGCCCAGCCCCTGCCCCTGACTCGCTCCCTTGACCAGACCGGCAATATCGATGAATTTCAGCGTGGAGGGCACAATCCGCCCGGAGTGCTCCAGATCGGAGAGCACCTGAAGCCGCTCATCCGGAACCGGGACGATGCCGGTATTCGGCTCGATCGTGCAGAACGGGAAATTCGCCGCTTCCGCTCCGCCCCGGCAGAGCGCGTTGAACAGCGTTGACTTGCCGACATTCGGCAATCCGACAAAACCACAGGAAAAACTCATCTTACTTCATCCGTATTATCAACTTGCTGCAATCAAGAAAAAAATCCGCACCGGCGCCACTGCACCCGATGCGGACCATATTCCGCGCCGCGTCCGGCGGACACGGCCGCCCGATCAGTAATCCGAAGAGACAATCGAGCTGTCGTCAAACACGAAATTGAAGGCGTTGTGCTCGATATCCACCACCCAGGCCGGACGCATGATCGGCCCGTAACCGGCGCCGAAGCCCTCCGGATCCTCCGGGCAATCCGGCAGCGGCACCGGGAAAGTGACGATGTCGATCACGCCGACCACCTCACGGGCGATGCAGTAGGCGACCCCCTTCAGAGGACCGTAGGTGATGCCGGCGATGCCGCCCAGCTCCTGCGTCACATCCCAGCCCCGGATGAGAATCTCCAGCGGCCCGAACGCGACGTTGGCAATTCCGCGCCCCAGCTTCTCGACAGGCTTCATGACCCACGGATCATCCGGCGCAGCCTGCACCGATACTCCGATCATCATCACTGCAAGAATCACAGAAGCGACAACACTCTTTCCGAATCTCATGGGTCTTCATCCTTCGAATTATGAATTTCACGTCGAAAACGCGTTTTTCAACCGTTCAGAACAACTCACTTGTAGCAATATAATTTTGGAGTTCGAAAAATGCAAGAAGAAAATTCACATTTCTTCAAAAATGAGTGGCCGTTTCCTCCGATTTCCCCGCAGAATCCGCCGTTTTCACCCGATTTCTCCTCAAAAACGCCGCGGAATAAAAAACCGGCGGAGGTCGTCCGCCGGTTTCCGATTTCCCGTGATTCGGCCGGAACCTATTTCTTCCGCGGTCCGACCGTCGCCAGACGGGAGTTGATGTTGATGTTCGAACTCTCCAGCCCCGGCTTCTCCCCGTGCAGGTCGAACTCGATGTTGACGTGCGGCCCGAACACCAGACAGTAGGTCGAGCCGCCGAAGTGGAACATGCCCGTCTCCTGCCCCTTCTTGATGTGCTGCCCCTGGTAGACGGAGATGTCGCAGGTCGAGACCTCCGCCATGCCGATGGCGATAAAGCACATCAGACCGATATCCGGATTGTCCGCCTCGATGTAGACCACCGCCCGGGTCGCCAGCTCCGCCAGATATCCCTGGGAGTCGTTCGGCGCTTCCGGGTCGTACCCGACGCTCCGCGATTCCGAATAGTAGGTGCCGGGAATGATGGCGGTCTTCACCACACGCCCGGATACCGGAGAGTGCCACCGGTGATAGCTCAGCGCGCTCAGAAACGCCTGATAGACCGTTCCGCCGGCAAACAGCTTCGCCCGCGGGTCGTTGCCCAGCATGAACTGCAGCGCGTACGGCTGCGCCTTGATCCAGAACCGGTCGCGCATCTGCACGTTGCGCGCCAGTGCGAAGGGGGCCGATTCACACGCGTTGACGACGACGGCGTCGTTCTCCGGCTCGGCGACCGGACGCACCCCCTCCCGGAACTGCCGGATGAAGAAATCATCCCAGGACTTGAAGCCGTAATGCGGCTTCGACGGGTCGCAGACAAACTCCTCGGCAAAGGTCGGCATCGCCTTGCGGGCATCCTCGCCGAACCAGCCGTTCCGCGGATCATCGTTCAGCACGTAGGTGCTTTCCGGCGAACGCAGAAACGTCCCCCACTCGTTCAAAATCGCCTGGATATGGCGATTGACCTTGTGGTCGATGAACGCCGCCCAGCCGCCGGCCGTCGCCATCGACCAGTCGAGAATCGCGTTGAACGGGAAACCGACCAGGCCGTTCTCCGAAAACTCCGGCGCGTGATTCAAAATCACATTGAACAGCCGGAGCATATGCTGATAGTCGCGCACCTGCGGCAGTCCGGTGGGAGACTCCACCTTGCGTTCCGGAACTTCGCTGAACATCTGCGAGAAGAACATGTACGCCTCGGCATCGTTCTCAATGAAGTTCTTGAGGTCTTCGACGACCGGCTTCAGCGGCCCGGTGTCCTTTTCCGCCTTCGCCATGATCTTGCGCATCCATGCGGCGAGGGTTTCCCGATCCCGCGGCATCCATCTGCCGGCGGCGAACGTCTTGTTCATCGGTTTGACTGTGGTGCTCATGATACTCCTCCTCCTGTTCCGCGTTCCGGCAGATCAACGGCCCCGCCGGAAGGCATTGTTACAGAAAACACCGCGGGACCGCGGCGTCCGTTTTCTCCGATCATGGCAGGCGGGAACCGCCGGCTTTCGATGGCGGTTCCCCGGGACTTCCAGCTCCTCCTCAACTTCGTCCCGCTCTTCACTATAGCGCCGGTCAATTGCTTTTTCAAGCGAAATTTATAAATTTATAAAACAGGATTTTTTCACCGCCCCTCCCCCTCTTCTGACACCGCCCTCCCCGTCGCCGCTTGACAAGCGGGCAATTCGGCAGTACCGTAATAGAAGAGTGTGTCGGAAAGCGAGGGTCTCACAATGCGCAAATGTAGGGATGCGGCAAATCTGCACCGCCGGATGAACAAACTGATCGGGCAGTTGAACGCCATTGACAAAATGATTGAAAACGACATCCCCTGCGAGGAGGTTCTGATCCAGATCAACGCGGCCAAAGGTGCCCTCCACAAGATCGGGCAGATCATCCTCGAAGGCCATCTGCGCCACTGCGTCCGCGACGGCATCGAACATGGCGACGCCGACAAGACCATCTCCGAATTCGCCAGAGCCCTGGCCCACTTCGCCAACAAATCCTGACCCGCCGCTCCAGAATTTTTCCTGTTTTTTCCGTTTCCCGCTTGCATACCCATACCCCCATACGTATATTAAAGAACTGCCGGTTCATCAGAATATAAGGAGTTGCCGCGATGCCGTCACAATGGCTCACCTGGATGAAACATGAAAACTTCCGGAAGATCCTCCTTCTGGTTCTCTCCGGAATCTCCCTGCTGGTCAGCCTCGCCGATTCCGGCACGATGCGGATCGACGCCGCCTGGGTCGCCATCGTGCTGTGCGGAATCCCCATTCTCAAAGACGCCGCCGTCGGCCTGTACACCCGGTTCGACATCAAGGCCGACCTGCTGGTCTCCCTGGCATTGATCGCCTCGGTCATCATCGGGGAAATCTTCGCCGCCGGCGAGGTCGCCTTCATCATGCAGATCGGCTCCTTTCTGGAAGAGAGCACCGTCGCCAGAGCGCAGGCGGGCATCGAAAAACTGATCCGTCTGACTCCGCGCATCGCCCGCCGCCTGATCGGCGGAAATGAGGAGATGGTTCCGGCGGAAGCGGTCGAAGTGGGCGACACGCTCCGGGTGCTCCCCGGGGAGACCATTCCGGTGGACGGCCTCATCCTGCATGGCGAAAGCTCCATCGACCAGTCGGTGGTGACCGGCGAATCGATGCCGGTGGAAAAACAGCCGGGCGACGAGGTGTTCAGCGGCACGGTCAACCGCTTCGGCGCATTCGACATGCGCGCCACCCGCCGCGACTCCGACAGCGCCATCCAGCGGATGGTCCGCCTGGTGCAGTCCGCCGACGCCGGCAAAGCGCGGATCGTCGGGCTGGCTGACCGCTGGGCCACCTGGATCGTGGTGATCGCTCTGCTGGCGGCGGCGGGGGTCTGGTGCGTCACCGGGGAAATCATCCGCGCCGTAACCATTCTGGTGGTCTTCTGCCCCTGCGCACTGGTTCTGGCGACGCCGACGGCGATCATGGCGGCGATCGGCAACGCGACCCGTCACCGGGTTCTGATCCGCGAAGGGGACGCGCTCGAACGTCTGGCCGATGTCAAACGGGTGGTGCTGGATAAAACCGGCACGCTCACCTGCGGAACGCCGAAGGTGGTCGCCCTCTACTCCATGCTCGAAGCGCTGACCGAACAGGAGCTCTACCGGCTGGCGGCGGCGGCGGAACTCCGCTCCGAACACCCGCTCGGCAAAGCGGTGGTGAACAGCTGTCGCGAAGCCCATCCGGAGCTGACAATTCCCCAGCCGGACTCCTTCGAACTCTTTCCCGGCCGGGGCGTGGCGGCCGTGGTGGAAGGCCGTTCCCTTCTGGCGGGCAAACCGGAGCTGCTGGAGCGCGCCGGCATTGAGATCCCCGCCGCCGCCCGCCGCCAGGCCGAACAGCGGACTGCGGAGGGAGCGACCGTCATCCATCTGGCCATGGACGGGACGTTCTGCGGTTTCGTCGTACTTGCCGACGTGCTCCGGGACAACGCGGCCGAGGTGATCGCGGGAATCCGCGCCCTGGACATCCGCCCTGCCCTGCTGACCGGCGACAACCGCAACGCCGCCCGGCACATTGCCGAAACATCCGGCATCGACGAAATACACGCCGACTGCCTGCCGGAGGAGAAACTGGCGATCATCGACCGCTTTCAGCAGGCGGGCGAACCGGTCTGCATGATCGGCGACGGCATCAACGACGCCCCGGCGCTGAAAAAGGCGTACGTCGGCATCGCCATGGGCGGCATCGGCAGCGACATCGCCGTGGAGGCCGCGGACATCGCCCTGGTCGACGACGACATCCGCCAGCTGCCCTACCTGCTGCGCCTGGCCCGGCGGACCATGACGACAATCCGCCTGAATCTGACCTTTTCGATGGTGTTGAACTTCGTCGCCATCCTCCTTGCCGGAATGGGCATCCTCAATCCGGTGGCGGGCGCGCTGGTTCACAACGCCGGGTCCGTCGCGGTCGTGCTCAACTCCGCGCTGCTGCTGAGCTGGAAAGGGGGCTCCGGCCGGAAACTCTGACCGGCCGGAACACGTTCGATCCACTCTCAGCGCCCGGCGGGCACAAAGACCGCGTTGCCGCGGGCGAAGTCGATCTGCGCCAGACGCAGGTAGATGAAGTCGCCCGTCTTGTACCCCTGCTCCCCGCGCCGGAGTTTCAGCGACCGGCTCGAACGGCGGAAGTCGCCGCGCAACTGTTCCCGCGGAACAAATCCGTAGAGTCCCAGTTCATAGACATCCACCTGCAGTCCGGCGCTGGTCACCTTGGCGACCACCCCTTCGTACATGTTCTCCCCGCCCTTCTCGAGCAGTTCCTGGAGGTAGCGGAGTTTCAGCCGGTCGTTCGCGGCGAAATAGGCGGCGTCGTTGTTCTCCTCCTTCTCGGAGCACTCCTCGGCCACCCGGGCCAGCGTCGAAACCGAACGGGTCCGCACATGGGTGTCGAGGTTCCACAGCTGCTGGTGTACGATGAGGTCCGGATAGCGCCGGATCGGGCTGGTGAAATGGCTGTAGCGCCCCTTGCCCAGCCCGAAGTGCAGCGCCGGCTTTTCGAGGTAATAGGCGCGCGGCAGCGAACGGAGCAGATGGCTCAGAATCACCGGCCGCCTGGGATCGTCCGGCAGACCGGCGATGAAGCGGTTGCACGCCTTCCGGTCGGTCAGGTCGCCGGGAACGATGCCGAACGCCTCCTCCATGAGGTCGGAGAATTCGGCGATCTTCTCCGGATCGGGCGCCGGGTGGACCCGGTAGAGCCCGGCCACGCTCTTCTGCCCGAGTTCGGTTCCCACCGCCGAATTGGCGGCCAGCATACACTCCTCGACCAGATTCTCCGACTCGCGGGCGGTCTTCACCGAAAGCCCGAGGATGCGGTTGTCCGCCTCGCTGCACAGCACCCGGATTTCCGGCAGCGCCAGATCGATGAAGGACTCGTTCGCCTTGCGGTACTCCCGCATCCGGCGGGTGACGGCGACCAGGTCACGCAGAGAGTTGCAAAGCGCCTCCGACCACCCTTCGGGCGCCTTGCCGGTGTCGATGAACGACTGCACCTCTTCGTAGTTGAGCCGGTGATCGACCCGGATTTTCGTGTGGATGCGGTGGAAGTCGAGCACCTTCCCGGAGGCTTTGTCCACCGTCAAGTAGACCGAATGGGCACAGGAATCCGCCCCGGCACGGAGGCTGATCCGCGCGGTCAGCGCCGCCGGAAGCATCGGCAGCGTCCGCCCCGGCAGGTAACAGCTGAATCCCCGCGTCTCCGCCGCCCGGTCGAATTTCGACTTCGGCGCGATGTAGGCCGCCACGTCGGAGATGTGCACGCCGACGATCACTTCGGACTCCTTCTTCCCCGGCAGAATCGAAACCGCGTCATCAAAATCCTTCGCGTCGACCGGGTCGATGGTGACGGTGAGTTCGCCGGTGCGGTCCTCGCGGGCGATCTCGCGCGGCTGGAGCGCCAGCGCCTCCTCGTTGTCCGACTCCCGGTAGGGCGGAGCAAGATCGTATTCGGCGACGATCGCGTCGAGGTCGGCGGCGATCACGCCGGCGCGCCCCATCACCTTGTTGATCGCGCCATGCCAGACGCCGCCATCGTTGCGGAGCAGCCGCACCCGGACCCAGTCGCCGCGGCGGGCGCCGTGGCGGGCGCCGGAAATCTCGACATCATCCGGCATCCGGCGATTCAGCGGCCGCACGCGGTTGCCGGGGAGCAGTTCGCCGACGAACTCCTCCCGCGCCTGATCGATCACCTCGACCACCCGTCCGGCGGGGCCGCGCCGCTCCTTGCGGAACTCCTCCCGCTGCGGCAGCAGTTCCACCCGGACCTCGTCGCCATCCATCGCACTGCCGATGAACTTCGGCGGAATGAACACATCCTCCTGCGGATGCCCGTCCGGCGCGGGCGGCAGTGCGACAAATCCGAATCCGCCCGGGGTGACGGTCAGTTTCCCCACAACGATCTGATGGCGCTCCTCGCGGCGGCGGCGGGCACGGTCGGCAAT
>NZ_DBEXAY010000213.1:0-22189 GCF_048170485.1 Victivallis sp.
AAATGGGGTGGTAAACGGGACTCGAACCCGCGACCTCCTGGGCCACAACCAGGCGCTCTAACCAACTGAGCTACAACCACCATTTTCAGCACGTTTTATATAATACAGCATCTTCGGAAAAATGCAAGCTGTTTTCTGCTCAAAAACAGAAAAAAAGCGCATTTTTGAGCAGATGTATGATCCTGCGACGGTTCTTGACCAGGCGGAGCGTGTCTTGAGCAGAACGCAACAGAAAAGGCCGATCGTTCTTATTGTTTATTGCAAAAGGCCGTGAAAGAGAGTAAATCTTTCACGGCCTTTCAATCATCAATGTCTGTTTTTGCGGAATCCTTCGAGCAGAACCTGCTTTCGATCGGTATTCGGGGCAGGGCGGATGCTCTTATGATCGGAACCGGCTTTTTCCACATCCCAGACGGAGGCTTCGCGGAATGCATGATAGCTCCAGTCCCAGTGATAATCCTCGAAGATCTTGATGAGGTCCCGCAGATATTGCGCGGCTCCCGGCGCCCAGGTGATGGCGGAAAATTCGCCGACGTAGATGCGGGCTCCGTAGCGCAGCTGGAAATCGCGGACCGGTTGAAGAATCTGCCGCAGTTTCTTCTGATCGAACTCTTCTCCGTTGATGCGACCGGGGTAGACAACCGGTTTTTCCCCGGGCCGCAGTTTTCCATCCTTCGAATAGACGCGCTGATGGGTGAATTGAAACGGCTGATACATGTGAACTTCATAGATGATGTTCAAGAGATCAATCGGGTCCAGCAGATGGAAGGTGTCCGGAGAGTTGGAGAGATTGGCGGCAATGATGATCGGCCGGGTGGAGTCGATTTTGCGAATCTCCTCCGCCGCCTGTTTCTGCAACGTCAGGAAGTCGTGTTTGGCAAACCGTTTCTGGTTGGGTTCATTGATGAGTCCGTAGCCCCACACGGCCGGATTGTTGCGGAATCGACGCGCGATCCTTTTCCAGAGCTCGACAAAATATTCGGCGTAGCGGGTCTCGTGGAACATCGCCATCTCCCGGTTGGCATATCGGCCTCCCGGGTAGGTGTGAAGATCAATGACAAAACGAATGCCGTATTGTTCGTAACCGGTGCGGAACATGGTTTCAAAGTGATCGAGTTTGCGATTGATCCAGCGGTCGAACTCCTCCAGATCGCGGTCGGTGCCCACCTTGTGCCAGTTGCGGATGATCTGAGCGCGGACCAGATTGACGTTCCAGCTTCGAAGCGTGGCGAAATCATCTAAAGTAAGGTTTCTCGCCGGGGACATCATCCCCCGCAGCGGCGGTGTGGCGCGGACCTCATCGCTGTAACGGGCGGTAAACGGTCGGGTCGGCGGGGAGAACAGCTTGTGAAAACGGAGAGAGGCCAGATCGAATTCCACCTCGCCGGAGCTGTCCTGCAGACCGAGTTTCAGAAACGCTTTGCCCTGCGGTTCTCCGACAAGAGCGAAAAAGGAGAGTTCCTGCCAGTCGAACGTACCGGAGTATTTCCGGATTCCCGGCCAGAAATTTTTTCCGGCCGAATCGCGGTAGTGCAACATGAACTTGACTCCGTTCCACTCCTGGGGCGGTCTGGAAACATTTTTCGCTCTGGCACGAATCGAGAATTCGATCATGCAATTGGCGCTGGACGAAAGGTCGAATTCGGCCGAGGCGCAATGTTGTCCGCTCTTGTCTTCCGGTGCGACGGAGAACTTCAGAAACCGCCCCTCTTCCAGTTTCGCTTCGCGACAGAGATTCCACTTGAGGTTCAGAGATTCCGCATGTCCCGCAAGGGCGGCAAACAGAATCACGTTCCACAGGATTTTTTTGTACTTCATCCGTTTTTCCTTCTCTCTTTCTCAATATTGATAATGCAGGTATTTTCTGTCGTCCTCTTCATCGGTAAACGGCGAATTTTCAAATGGATGAAGCGTGTCGTTCAGGTGATATGCGGCGACGTGTCCATCGAGATGGAGCGCGTTGGTCGATTTCTGATGACGACCGGCGACGATGCCGAAGCCGGTGTTCTGAAAACGGTCGACCTGCCAGCGAAAATAGCCGTTTTCCTCCACCGCAAGTCCCGTCGCCGCCTGTTGCCAGGTATCCGCCAGCAGGATTTTAAAAGAGGGGGATTTGAAATAGCCGAGCTTGAAGGACTGCAGGCGGGCGACCTGATACAACTGACTGTTGATTCCGTAGTGCGGCTTGGTGATCCACCAGCCGGCACCGCCGCCGGTTTCCGTGCCGGTCAGATCGTAACGGCCGGTCATCGACGGGCAGTGAAACAAAGTGTTGTGCGCATAGAGCCCGGTTTTCATCCAGACGCCGCTGGTATAGACGGCGGAGGCGGAAACTTTGAGATTGGGTCCCATCAGCGCATTGGTCCAGCAGGGGTAGCTGCCGGAAGCACTTCCTTGAACCGGAGGCAGAAAATCGGCGTGATCGGCGGAGTAAAGCTGGAAGCCGGAGCCCAGCTGCCGGAGATTGTTGATGCAACTGGCGGAGCGTCCCCGTTCCCGCGCCTGGTTCAGCGCCGGCAGCAGCATTGCCGCAAGAATGGCGATAATTGCTACAACAATAAGAAGTTCAATAAGAGTAAACGTTTGCCGTTTCACCCCGGGATACAGGAGGGGAAGGGCGGAAACCGTCAGGCAGAGCGCGGCGATGCGGAAGGCAGAATTCCAGTCCGCAAACACGCTGCCGGCGATGAAAATCATGGGGAGCGTGACGAGGAAAATCCACATTGCCGGATCGGGCTTGCAGGACGGTTGATTCCTGAAAATCTTCCGGGCGCAGAGAACTCTTCGATGCATATTGCCTCCTTCTGTTTGCCTTGTTGCCTTTATGGTATGATTACCGGTTTGGCGGTGAACTCGGCGATCTGCCGCCGCCACGCTTCGACGACGGCAGGCGGGGGGAATTCCTTCGGCAGAGAAGGCATTTCCCGGCGAAGCTGGCGGTAGTGTCCTGCCGCCAGGGGATGGTATGGCTCAATATGAATTTCCTTCACGTGATCCAGCTGTTCTGCAAGACGGGCGATTCCCTTCAGATGGTCCGGCCGGGCGTTGACTCCCGGAATTAACGGGCAGCGGAGAATGATGGAAGCGCCCTCCCGGTTGAGAAGATTCAAGTTTCTTAAAATCAAACGGTTGTCTTCTCCGGTGAATCGGTGGTGAAGTTCCGGGTCGGTTTCCTTCCAGTCGAAGAGGAACCATTCTACATAGGGGATCCAGCTTTTCAGCGCGTCCGGATCTCCAAACCCTGAGGTTTCCACGCAGCAGCGGATGCCGCGTTCCGCAGCAAGACGCAGCAGAGAGAAGCAGAATTCCTTCTGGAACAATGGCTCACCTCCGGAAATGGTGAGGCCTCCGCCGCTTTCCTCGAAAAAAATCCGTTCTTTCTCCGCTTCCGCTATGATCGTTTCCGCAGACATCCGGAATCCGGCAATCTTCAGCGCTCCGGCGGGGCAGTTCTCCACATCGGTTTGACTGACTGGCGGCGCGGTTTTTTCGAAGATGTTTCCGCAGACGCCGCAGTGCAGACACTTTTCCTGCTGATACAGCAACTCCGGCTCCGGGTGCTGCGACTCCGGCGTGTGACACCAGCGGCAGCGGAGCGGACATCCTTTCAGGAAGACCACCAGCCGGATGCCCGGACCGTCGTGGGATGCGAAATGTTCCAGTTTGAGCAGATTGCCTTCCATCATCGCTCCGCCTGTTGAATGTATGCATCCTGCTCTTTGCGGAAGAGGGAGTTCCATAGAACGTTCCATCCGCAGATGCGCACCTGAAGGTCACGAAACTTTTCCGGCTCGCGCTGCGCCTGCCGCAGCTGATCGGCATCCATCACATTGAAGTGGATGGCGTGCCCGAAATGATTCACATACGCCATCAGCAGTGCACGCATGGCGCGCAGACCGTTTTCGCCCCGGATCTCAGAGGGGTGCAGCATGATATCCACGGAGAGGTCCGCCATGAACAACCTGGAATCCAGTTTCAAAACGGAGGCCGCCAGCGCAGTGGCTCCCTTCCATGCCGCACCTTGCGTGGCGGTCATGTTTTTGCTCAGTTCGTCGCCGCGGCGCCGTCCGTCAGCGGTCGCTTCCACCTGCCCGGCCCACTCGGTAAAACGGTTGGAGGAGTGCAGCGAAACCGTGTGGATGCCGCCGCGGCCGTTGGGGGTGCCGTGATAACGGCGGGCGATCGCTTCGGTGAAGTGACGTGCAATCTGATCCGGCAAATCAAGGTTGTTGCCGAATTTTTCCGGATCGTTCCGGAGCTTTCGCCGCCAGAAATCAAATCCATCCCAGTCGGCATCCAGCATGGCGACCAGTTGCGGCAAGGTCAACTCCCGGCGTTCGAACACGTAACGCCGGATCATGCTAAGCGCGTCCGCCGTCGTGGCGGGGCCGCAGATCCACAAATTGGTGTTGTTATACCGGGCGCCCCTGGCATAGCCGTCCTCCGCTTGTTCCAGACTGGAAACGAAGGTTGCGGACAGCATCGGAGCGGGGTTGAAGCGATCGAGATGACGCTCCAGCTTTTTAGCGAAGGCGATATGGCGGTCATAGCGATAGAAGAGCTGCCGGAGAAACGCCTTGTAGAATGCGCCGAATGTCTTGAACTCTTCCGGCTCTCCGGTGCGGGGTCCGAGCTGCCGGCCGCTCAACGGTTCCACGCCGTTGTGCAGCGTGAGGCCGAGAATCTTGACGGTGTTGACGGTGACGGGAGCGGTTTCGACCGTTCCGCCCCGGGCACAATATTCGTAACACCCCTTGATGTCCGCCGTGTCGGCTTCTCTTTGGGAGTAACCCTGGTGCAGCATCGCCCGGCGGATGCAGGGTTCGCCGACGAAAGCGATGCTGTTGCGTCCGCGGCGGATCATATCCAGCGCCTTGTCGAGGAAGGCGACAGGGGTCTGCGGCGAAACTTTGATCTGCAGTTTCGGGTCGAAAATCCCCAGTTTGTCATACACGTCCAGAATCAGAAAGGAGAGTTCGTTGATCGTGGAGGAGCCATCCGGATTCGTGCCGCCGAAATAGAAGGGGTGGCCGACTTTGTAATGCATCGCCGTCATCTGGTAGAGAAACGAGCGGAAGATCTCCCGGATCTCCGCCGGATGACAGCATCCGGAATCCAGATCGTGCCGGTAAAAGGGATAGAGCACGCGATCGAGATTCCCGAACGAGCGGGTCTGAATGATATCGACATATTCGGAGAGCTGGAAGTAGAGCCAGATTTGCAGCAGAGCCTCATAGAGTGTATTCGGAGCTCCGACCCGCAATTGCCGCAAGGCGGCGGTGAGTTCGCGTGCAACCGGGGTCGGTTGGAGTTTTTCCGCCTCGGCGATGAGGCGATCGAGAAAATGGAGGATGGCCCGGTATTCGATCTGGATCGATTCGAAGAACGCATCGGCCTCCGGGGAGGATGGCCCGGTTTCCCGGTAACGGCGCTGATAGCGTTCCGCCCGTTTGAGCAGACCGGAAAATCCCAGTTGCAGCACGGCGTCCCAGTCCGGCACGGAGTGTTCGTAATCGGCCCGGAGTTGAGCCAGCCGGGTCGCATTGCAGCGGTCGATCTCCTGTTTTTCTTCCGGCGAGAAGAGCTCCGTCATCCCTGCCTCAACCCGTGGGGCCACGAAGGTGCCCAGGAGCGGTTTTGCAGGACAGGCGGCGATGCCGGGAAAACGATCACAGGGAGAGAGTTTCACTTGCACTTCATCCAGGAGTTCGGCAAATGCGTCGGCCTTTGCCAGCGGCGGGGGCAGGGGCAGTTCCTTGAGAAAACGCTGTTTCAGACGAGTCTTCAAAAGGTTCAGCGGCACTCCTGGGGCATCGTCGTAAAAGGAGGGATCGACGAATTTCCGCTCCAGATAATTTCTTTCCCTGGTAAAGTCACTGTTTTGCACGGGTAACGCCTTTCCTGTTTCTGCATTAAGTATAGTTGATTTTCCGTCGGATGAAAATGCACGAAACCGGAAAAAAAATATATTTTTCTGTATCTTGCGTTGAAAAGTTTTGAAATGCGCTCTATGATAATAACGGATTATGAACACATTGAGGAACAATCTTCTGCCGTTGAGCAACTGCCTTCAGCTGGAATTCCGCAATTTTTTCTATGGAACCAGTTGCGGCAAGTTCGTCACGGAATATCCCTATGCAAGGCTGCTGTTCTCCTTCGGGAGCCGGGGCGAGACCGTGCTGGAGGATGAGGCTGGCGCGGTGGCGTTCCGGCGCGGCATGTGGCTTTTGATTCCACCGTTCCGCCGGGTTCGCCATTTTCATGCGGAGAGCACCCATCTGTCGATACACTTCAGCTTTTCCGTGCTGCGAGGCGCTGAATTGCTTGCCGGGCGGCCGCTGCTCCACGGAGAGGCGCCGGAACTCACTTCGCTCGCACAGTCGTTGATCGATCCTGCCGCCGGCACGCTTACGTTTCTCAACGGAATCCAGCTGCTCTGCCGCCGGGTATTGTTTGACGCTCTTCGCGATGAATTCACCGAATTGGAGCAGGTCTATTCCCGGTTCGTCCGTTATGCCGCTTTGACGGACTATCTGCACCGGAATCTCAAATTTCATACTTCCGTGACGGAAATGGCGCAGGTGATGAACATGGGAGTTCAGAGCTTTGCCAAGCGTTTCTCCGCAGACACCGGGATTTCTCCGCGAAAATTTTTCGAACGCATTCTGGCCGAACATGCGGTCCGGTTGCTGACCGGCACCGACCGGTCCGTCAAGGAGATTGCCGCGGAGATGGGATTCGACAACGAATATTATTTCTCCCGTTTTTTCAAACGGCATCTGGGATTGCCGCCGGGAGAGTTCCGCCACCGGATGACGCGGATTGTGTAGCCGCGGCGGTATTGCGGAAAAATGCACTCGGCAGTTTCTGCATTCTCAGGAAACGGCGTCTTCTGCGTCATCCGGTGAAAGAACCGGCGAGAGATCGCGTGAAAAGATCGTCAGGAAATCGCCGGCTTGCTTGCAAACTCCCCGAAGGAAGGGTACTGTAAAAGGATGATGGGGGCGGTCCGGATGGCACCGGCCTCCTGGAAAGGGAAATACAGGGAGAAATGCAATGAGTTCCAAAGGGAATTCCCAATACCGGGTGCTGGTCAGCGGCCACCGCAATCCGGATATTGACAGTCTTGCTTCGGCCGCCGCACTGGCGGAACTGCGCCGCCGGCAGGGAAACAGCAGCATCACCGCACTCTGTCCCGGTGTACTGCCGGATCGGGCCGCGGCGCTTTTCCGGCGCTTTCATCTCAAACCGCCGGTCAGCTGCAATGATGTCTACACCCGGATTCGCGATGTCATTGCGACGGTTCCGACGATTCACTCCGGAACAACGCTGCTCGACGCGGTCGGAATGCTGCGGGAATCGGGGCGCCCCCGGCTTCCGGTCGCCGACCGCGATGGGCGATTTCTCGGAATGCTCAGCAGTCTGGCTCTGCTTTCGGAACTGCTCGGCGTCGGCCGCGATGCCGGCAACAGTCTCACCGGGCGGCGGATTCGCACGTCGCTCCGGCTGATTCAGCGGGTGCTCGAAGCGGAGGAATTGACCGGATTCGATCAGGATTCCCCGCAGGAGTTCGAGGTCTATGTCGCGGCGATGAGCCTCGACAGCTTCGAGGAGCATCTGCCGCGGGGAAACAATCGCGAGCTTGCGGTGATCGTTGGCGACCGGCCGGAGATCCATCTGCGGGCGCTCAACCGCCGTCTGCGGCTGCTGATCGTCACCGGGAACCGCCCCGTGGAGCCGCTGATTCTGGAGAGCGCCGCGCGTGACGGCGTGTCGATTCTGCAGACGAAACTGGACTCCGCCACGGTCATCCGGCGGCTGAAGTTCAGTGTTCCGGTGGAATGCAGCGGAATTGCCCTGCCGGAGCTGGTGCTCGCTCCGGAGGATCGCCTGCGCGACGTGAGAAACCGGATTCTCAATCAGCCGGAGGATGTGATTCCGGTGGTCGATGCCGACGGAATTTTCTGCGGAGCGGTGTTCAAGAGCGTCTGCAGCAATCCGCCGCCTTTCCGCATGATTCTGGTCGATCACAACGAGCTGGATCAGAGTCTGCCCGGCGTGGAGGAGATTCCGGTGATCGAGGTGGTGGACCACCACCGGATCGGCATGATGCCGACCGCGGTGCCGATTCGCTTCACCGGCGATGTGGTGGGCAGTACCTGCACGCTGGTGGCGGCGATGTACCGCAGTTCCGGCGAGAGCTTGAGCGCCGACATGGCGGGGCTGCTGCTCGGCGGGATCGTTTCGGATACCCTGCTCCTGAAATCCCCCACCACTGCGGATCTCGATCGCCGCATGTGCGAATGGCTTGAGAAGGCCTCCGGCGTCACCGGCGCGGAGTTGATGGAGGAGCTGATGCGGATCGATTCGCCGCTGGCCTCCAAACCGGCCGCCGAGGTGATCGGTCAGGACCGCAAGGATTACACCGAAGGCCGGTTCCACTTCGCTCTCGCGCAGGTGGAGGAGAGCAATCTGGAGCTGCTTCATCAGCGCAAAGCAGAGCTCGCCGGGGAGATGTGCCGCGCCATGGAACGGGACAAGCTCGACTTCTTCGGTCTCCTGGTGACCGATGCGGTGCGGGAGTGTTCGGAGTTGCTGATGACCGGTTCTCCGGAGGTGCTCCGCAATCTGCCGTATGTCCGACTCGATGACGGCCTCTGGTCGCTCCCCGGCGTCCTCAGTCGCAAAAAACAGCTTCTGCCGCAGGTGATTGCGATTATTGCGGCGTTGGAAGGGAATTGACGGCGGCCGTACGATGGATGAAGCTGTTACCTTTTCTCCAATCGGTTTTGTGCGGGGCGGCGGCCGCTATCCGCAGGAGGCGCCGCGCCAGAGTGTCCTGGCCCGGAACCGCGGCGTGGTGGAACTGCTGCCGGGGAGGGGATTTGAAACGGCACTGGCCGATCTTGCCGGGTTTGACCGGATCTGGCTGATCTTTCTCTTCGACCGTGCCGGGAACTGGCGGCCGATGGTTCGTCCGCCGGATGGCGCGGGGCGGAAAATCGGGCTTTTCGCCACCCGTTCTCCCCACCGGCCCAATCCGATTGGAATCTCCGCCGTGGAACTGGAAAAGGTGGAGGGGTTGCGGCTCTTCATTCGCAACTTCGACCTGCTTGACGGAACGCCGGTTCTCGACATCAAACCCTACATTCCGGCGGCGGATGCGTTCCCGGAATCGGCGGCAGGGTGGCGCGACGCCGTGCCGCAGACGCTTGTTTCACTGGAGTTCTCCCCCGAAGCGGCCGCGGCGATTGCATGGATTCAGAAGCAGGGAGGGCCGGACCTTGCGGAAGTGGCGCATGTTCAGCTCGCCACCCGGCGGCCCGACCCGAAACGGCAGCGGTTGCGGGAGATGGATCCGGCGCGGGGCGAATGGGAGTTCGCCTTCCGCACCTGGCGTCTCCGGTTTCTCCGGACGGACGGAGAGGTCCTGGTCTCCGCGGTACATTCCGGTTACCATGCGGAAGAGCTGGCCGAAGGCGCTCCGGACCCCTACCGCGACAAAGCGCTTCACCGGGCGTTCTGCGAACGCTTTTTGAACTAACTGCGGAGAGCGGCGGCTTTCGCCATCGCCTGCACAATCCGGGTGATTTCGTCCGGTTCGGTGATGAAGGGCGGCATGGTGTAGAGCCACGGACCGAAGGGGCGCAGCCAGACACCGGTCTCCTTCACCACCCGCTGAACCGCTTCCGGTTCCGGCGTGCGGGCCAGTTCCACCACGCCGACCGCGCCGAGGACCCGGGTGTCACGGACGTTCGGCAGATTCCGCAGTCCGGCGAGTTCCCGTTTGAGCTGGGATTCAATCGCGCGCACCCGCCCCTGCCAGTTGTATTCGCGGAAGAGCTCCAGCGAGGCGCACCCGGCAGCGCAGGCGAGCGGATTGGCCATGAAGGTGGGGCCGTGCATGAATTTCCCCGGGGAACCGGAGGAGATCGTTTCCGCCACTTTCCCGGTCGCGGCAACGGCGGCAAGCGTGATCGCTCCACCGGTCAGCCCCTTGCCGACGCACATGATGTCAGGGGAGACTCCGGCGAATTCCGCGGCGAAGAATTTGCCGAGCCGCCCGAAGCCAGTGGCGACTTCGTCGAAAATGAGCAGAATGCCCCGTTCGTCGCAGGCGCGGCGCAGTTCGCGCAGGTACTGCGGGTGATAGAAACGCATGGCGTTCGCCCCCTGAAAGACCGGTTCCAGAATGACGGCGGCGATTTCGTTGCCGTGCCGGTCGAGCAGCTCCTCCATCGGTTGAAAGTCACCGGGATCCCAGTTGCCGCCGAACGGCGTGACCGGCTGCGGCGCAAAGTGGTGCCGGGCCAGGATGCCGCGGAACATCTGATGCATGCCGTCGGGGTCGGAGAGCGCCATCGCACCGGCGGTGTCGCCGTGGTAGCCGCCCCGCACCGAGGCGAGCACCTGCCGGGTGGAGCGCCCGGCGGCGAGCTGGTACTGAATCGCCATCTTTGCGGCGCACTCCACTGCGACGGAGCCGGAGTCGGCGAAGAAGACCTGCTCCATTCCGGCGGGGGTGGATTCCAGCAGGAGCCGGGCGAGGCGGACGGCGGGTTCGTGGGTGAAACCGGCGAACATCACCTGGGCGAATTTTTCCAGCTGGGCATTGATCGCCTCGACGATGCGCGGATGGTTGTGGCCGTGGCACATGCACCACCAGCTCGAGAGCGCGTCAATAAGTTCGGTGCCGTCGGCCAGCGTGATGCGGGTGCCGCGGGCGGAAGCCACCGGGTTGACCGGCGGCGGATTGATGGTGGAGGCGTACGGGTGCCACAGATGGGCACGGTCGAATGCGAGAAGTTGAACTGTATCCATAAGTCCCTCCTGAATCGGGATGATCGTTGCCGGTTACCGCTTCGGCACCGCACCGTCGAAAATGGCACCGAAGTCCGGTTCGGGCAGCGGCTCCTTCACCTCTGGGAGCTCCACCAGAACCTCCGGCTGGTAATAGCGGTGCAGGTATTTCAGAATCATGCGTTTGGAATCCTCTTCGATCAGCGGGTCCGCCTCCGGGCACCAGTTGTACACCACGCCGGCGATCTTCATGTCGCGGCGGCTGGCCATTTCGATGGACATGATGGTGTGGTTGAGACTGCCGAGACGACCGCAGGTGACGAGGATCAGGGGATAGTTGTGTTCGGCCGCGAAGTCGATGGTCAGCAGATCCTCGGTAAGCGGAACCGCGAGGCCGCCGGCCCCTTCGACCAGAACGACGTCGAACTGTTTGTCAAGTTCCGCGATGGAAGATTCGATTTTCCCCAGATCCAGCTCCCGGTGCTCCAGCTTCGCCGCCAGATGAGGGGAGGAGGGGAAGTGGAAGATGGCGGGCGCGGTCAATCCTGCTTCGTCAACGGCGAGTTTCCCGGTGCCCATCAGTTCCCGGTGCCGGTCGAGATCCTCGGAGAAGCCGTCGTTGCCGGTCTGCACCAGTTTGACGGTGACGGCGTTGACGCCCTTGTGCACCAGATAGCGCGCCATCATGCCGACGGCGATGGTTTTGCCGATTCCGGTGTCGATTCCGCTGACGAAGTAGATACTCATAATTCCGGTCGCTTTCTTGCAATTAACGTGATGGGGTGATAGGTGAGCGGGAGCATCCGGTTCCCGCTCCGGAAACGGGCGGAGTAATCCGCTTCAAAGGCGGCAAGTGTCGAACGGGTCCAGCGGCTCCGACCGCCGGAGGCAGTGACGCCGGTCGCTTTGAGATGGCGTAAAATCTCCCGCACCGTGGAAAATTCAAGAGTGATGAGTTCCTCGTGGCAGGCGAGGATGTCGAAGCCGGGCGCGAGAAGTTCATGCAGCCCGGAGAGCGCACGGTAGGAGAGGCCGCTGCCGGTGAGCGCGGCGATCTCCCGGAGGTTCTCCGGCCCGAATGTGGTGAAGGCGAGGATTCCCCCCGTCTCAAGCGCCGCGTGAAACCGGATGAGCAGAGCGGCGAAATCCTCCACCCACTGGAACACCGCGTTGGCGATCACCAGCGAAAGCGCCTCCGGCAGAGGCATGGTTTCGATATCCGCGGCGCGGAACTCCGCCGCCCGGCGGCCGCGGTGGAAACGCTCCCACTCCGGCACCAGATCGATGAGGTAGAGTTTTTGGTATTCGAGACGGGATTCCACCAGATCGGTCAGCATGCCGGAGCCGCATCCGGCTTCGAGAATCCGGTCGAACCGGCGTTCGCCGCCGGTGGCCAGCGCCAGCTGGTCGAGCAAAGTTTCCGCCATCTCACGCTGGATTTCCGCCGCCTCGTGGTAGGTGGCGACACTGCGGGCGAAGCGGGTCTGCACCAGTTGTTTATCGATGTTCGCCAAGATCGGTCACCTCCCGGAAACTGTGGAATTCGGCAAACGGATAATGCGGCAGGTCGAGCGAAAGAATTGGCGTCTGCACCGACTGCCAGAATGCCGTCTGGGCTTCGGGCGGAAAAATCCGGTCGCGCGTGCCGACGACCGCCAGACGGAAACAGTTGACCGGGAGCGCTCCTTGCGCGGCCTGTTCCAGCGCGAAGAGCTCCCGCTGCTGCTCCTCCGGCGTGCGACAGGGCAGGGGGAACGCTTCCAGTTCGGCGCGTCCGCCGGCGACCCGTTGAAAGAAGCGGCTTCTCGCCCGCTCTTCGCCCCAGTGTTCCGCCGTGCCGCGGAAGATCTCCGGCGCAATGCCGAATGCGGCATCCACCGGGCGCAATGTGCCGTTGAACGCGGTGGCGCTGGCGAACTCGATCGCGTGCCCCGCCAGCAGTTTCGCCGCCGTGAATACGCCGAGCGACCAGGCGGCAAGGTGAATTTTACGATACCGGGAGAGCTCCGCGAAAAAGGCGGTGTCCGGCTCCGTGTAGTCCCAGAGCGCCAGCACATCGAGTCCGCCGCTTGCCAGATGGGCGACGGCGCGCTCGTCCATGCTCCAGCCGTTGAAGAAGAGCAACAGTTCCGAGCTTTCGCCGCGATACAGAAACGATTGCTTCACAACGCCTCCCGGATCTGTTCGATGGCGGATTCCTCCAGTGCGGCCGAGAGCGAGAAACGCAGACGCGCGGTATGGGCCGGCACGGTCGGCGGGCGGATGGCAAAGACCAGAATGCCGTGGTTCCGGAACCGCTCGGCGGCGGCGACGGCATCGGCATCCTCCCCCACCCGGCAGGGGACAATCTGGGAGTCGCCGGGCGTCGTGGCATCCCCGAAAAGTTCGCGCAGACGCTGCCCCATCCGGCGCAGTTTCGCCCGTTTTGCATCCATTCCTGCGCAGTGTTCCAGCACGAAACGGCTCCAGTTGAGGATCACCGGCGGCAGGCCGGTCGTGAAAATGAAGGGACGCATGTGGTTGACCAGAAACTGCTTCACCTCCGGCGCCATGATCGCGTAAGCGCCGGTCGAACCGAACGCCTTGCCGAAGGTGCCGATCAGGACATCCACCTCGTCCGCGACGCCGAGTTCGGCGGCAAGACCGGTTCCTTGCGGGCCGCGGACGCCGACGGAATGCGCTTCATCCACCACCAGAATGCAGTCGTATTTCTTCTTGAGTTCCACCAGCCGGGCCAGATCGGCCGCGTCTCCATCCATGCTGAACACCGATTCCGTGACCAGAAAGACGCGGCGGAAGGCCGCGCGCCGGGCGGCGAGCTGTTTCTCCAGCTGCCCGAGATCCAGGTGCGGATAACGGCGGAACTCCGCATCGCAGAGCCGCATGCCGTCGATGATGCTCGCATGGTTGAGCTTGTCCGAAAGAATCAGATCCCCGCTGTGCGCCAGTGCCGGAAGAATGCCGATATTGGCGTGGTACCCGCTGTTGAACACCAGTGCGGCACGGTTGTTGTAAAGTTTGCTCAATGTCTCCTCGAGCCGGGTGTAGGCGGGCGTGTTCCCGGTCAGCAGGCGGCTGGAGGCACTGGACTGGGCGAGTTCCGGCGTGGAGCAGTCGGGATACTGCTCGTAGAAGCGCCGCCGCAGTTCCGCATCTCCGGCGATGCCCATGTAGTCGTTGCTGGAGAAATTGAGATAGATTTTCCCGTCGAGCATCGCGCGGGCGCCGGGGAGCGGAGTGATTTCCCGGAGGAAACGCACTCTTCCTGCTTCTGTGAGCGCCGCGGTGTCGGCGGCAAGTTCGTCAAGCCAGGTCATCGTTGCCGCCTTTCAGAAGATTTCGAGTTCACCGATGAACTTGAGATCGTCTTCCGGACTGCGCCCCCGGGTGGTGAGGTAGCCGCCGGTAATCATGCCGTTGAGACCGGAGAGCATCAGCAGCCCCTGAAAATCCTTCATGACCGTCTCGCGCCCGGCGGCGAATTTGAGTTCCATCGCCGGATTGATCAACCGGAAGATGGAGAAACACTTGGAGACCTCCGCCGGCTTCATGACCGGCCGCCCCTCCAGCGGGGTTCCGGCGATCGGCAGCAGGACGTTCAGCGGCGCGCCTTCCACCTTGAGGTCGCGGACGGCGATGGCCATATCCACCCGGTCCTCCCAGGTTTCGCCGAGCCCGAAGATTCCGCCGCAGCAGATGGTGACTCCGAACTCCTGCAGATAGCGGATCGTCTGGATCTTCTCTTCGATGGTGTGGGTGTCGGCGATCAATTCGGCATAGCGTGCCGGATTGGTCTGGAGATTCATATTGTAGCGCCACGTGTGATGCTCGGCAAGAAGCCGGGCGGTCTCGCGGCTGAGAATGCCGATCGAAACGCAGAGTTTCAACCCGGGACAGGCTTCGTGCACCGCGTCGAGCGTTTCGAGAATGCGTTCAAATTCCGGAGTGACGCTCCGGTAACCGTAGCCGCTGGTGACGTAGCCGAAGGAGTTGGCGCCGTGCGCGGCGGCCCGCTTCGCCGCTTCGATCACCTTTTCTTTCGGCAGCAGCGGGTAGGTTTCAATGCCGGTGTGGTGGTGGGCGGACTGGGCACAGAAACGGCAGTTCTGCGGGCAGACGCCCGATTTTGCATTGAGGATGGAGCAGGGGATGATCGCGGGGGAGAACTTCTCCCGCACCTTGTTGGCCAGCGAGGCGAGGTCGAGGATGTCGGCCCCCTCGATCGATCGGGCCAGTTCGAGCGCTTCCATACGGGAAAGTTCAGCGCCGTCAAGCACCTTAGCCGCATTGACGATCAGCGGATTGAGCATGGTATTTCTCCAAAATTCAAAGTTCAGCAATTTTCTTTCTTATAATATAGCACCGGAACCGGCAAAAATCGAATTTCGAGCTTGCATTTTCCTGCCCGCGCGATATCTTATGAATGTTTCTCGTGAAAACGTTTCATAAAGGAGGCGATGAAGGTACGATGGACAAAGTGAGATTTGGAATTATCGGCTTGGGCAACATGGGCGGGTTGCACCTCACCTGGATCAATGAGATCCCGGAAGTGGAGCTGACTGCGGTCTGCGATATCGATGCGGAGAAGGCCGACCGCAAGGCGAAGGAGTACAACGTCCGCTCCTTCCACAGCGCGGATGAGCTTTTCGCTTCCGGCTGTGTGGATGCGGTGCTCATTGCGGTGCCCCATTACTCGCACACCCCGCTCGCCATTGAAGCGTTCAAACATGGACTGCACGTGCTCTGCGAAAAGCCGATCGCGGTGACCAAGAGCGACGCGCAGAAGATGATCGACGAACATGCGAAACACCCGGAACTGCGGTTCGGGCTGATGTTCCAGCAGCGGACGCATGCGGCACACAAGAAAATCAAGAAGCTGATCGACAGCGGTGAATTCGGCCGGATCCAGCGGGTCAACTGGATCATCACCGACTGGTTCCGTTCGCAGAGCTATTACGACAGCGGTTCCTGGCGCGCCACCTGGGCAGGGGAGGGCGGCGGCGTGCTGCTCAACCAGTGCCCCCACAACCTCGACCTCTTCCAGTGGTTTTTCGGGCTGCCGGTGATGGTTCGCAGCTATGTTTCGATCGGCAAATATCACGACATCGAAGTGGAGGATGACGTCAACACCTTCTGCCGGTTCGCCGACGGTTCGACCGGAAATTTCATCACCTCGACCGGGGAATATCCAGGCACCAACCGCCTGGAAATCATGGGAACCCGCGGCCGGATGGTCTTCGAGAACAACGTAATCCGCTTCCGCCGCACCGAAGAGGATGTGAACGACTTCTGCCGCAGCACGCCGGAATCGTTCCCGTCGATGACCACCTGGGACATCGAAGTGCCGTACCAGGTGCAGAAGGATCACAAGGCCCACAAAGAGGTGATCCGCGACTTCGCCCGCGCGGTGCTCGATCCCAAGGCGAAGATGGTCGCCGAAGGAGAAGAGGGGATCCGTTCGGTCGAATTCGGCAATGCGATGCTCTACTCCGGACTCAAGGATGTCGAGGTGCCGATTCCGATGGATACGGCCAAGTACGACGAGATGCTGCAGGAGTTGATCAAGAACTCCCGTTACGTCAAAAAAGAGGCGAAGGCCGCCAAGGTCGATATGGGGAATTCTTTCTAAGATTCCCTTTTTCCGGGCGGCAACGCCGCCCGGAATTCCGGCTTCAGGCGAGGGCGAGAAGGATGACCCCGAGCAGAATGAGGCCGAGCGCAATCACTTTGCCGCGGATGTTGGTGTCATGAAAGTACCAGCTGCCCGCGGCAAAGGTGACGATGCAACTGCACCGGCGAACCAGTGAAATGATTGAAATCTGGGTGTCGGGGAGGCTGACCGTATAAAAATAGAGCCAGTCGGCGACGATCAGCAGAATGCCGGTAAGCGGAATGCTCCAGCGCCACTGAAACTTCCGTTGCACTTTCTTCCTCAGCAGCAGGCAGAGCAGATATGCCACGCCGAGCAGCACGGCAATGTCGATCGAAAACCAGAGCTGCACAGTGTTGCGGGGAATCCGGAGCACTCCCAGCAGATATTTATCGTAGAGCGATGACGCCGCCCCGAGCAGAGTTCCGGCCATGATGAGATGGATGCTCGGGTGGCGGAGTGAGAATCCTTCCAGCTTGCCCAGCACGGAAAATCCGTAGTACCCGGCAAAAATCGACACCATCGCCACGCCCTGCCACGGTGTGGGAATCTCATGAAACAGCACCAGACTGCCGAGAAAGGTCCAGAGCGGAGCGGAGGCGCGCACCGGAGCGGCGATGGAGATCGGCAGATCCCGCATCGCATAGTAGACACAGGTCCAGCTGGAGCCGACGAGGAGGGATTTCGCGGCGATCAGCCACCAATCACGATGGGAGCAGGCGGCGAATTTTGCGAAATGACCGCTCACCAGAGAGGCCGTCACAAAGAGTGTCGTACCGGTGAGCGTGGCGAAAAAGAGCACCGGCATGACGGTGTTCTCCCGGACGGCGTGCTTCTTGCACAAATCGTAAAAACCGAGTGCGAGGGCCGAACCGAGGATCGGCACCATCCACCCGGCGTCGGCGGATACCATGATCTTCCTCTGTCTGAATACAATACCGTGTTTCAAATTCGGGAAGGGGGCCCCTCCCGGGACTATGTGTAAAACGTCTTTAAAACAAAACCACCGGAAGATCCCGGTGGTTTTGTCAAACGGCGTACTGCCGATGATTACTTGTTGGCCAGTTCGAACTTCTTCATGAACTCGACCAGCGCCTGCACACCTTCCATCGGCATGGCGTTGTAGATGCTGGCGCGGCAGCCGCCGACCAGACGGTGCCCCTTGAGGTCGGTCAGGCCGTTCTCGCGGGCCTCCTGGACGAACTTGGCGTCCAGCTCATCCGACGGAGTGCGGAAGACCACGTTCATCCGCGAACGATCCTTGACCGCGACCGGGCTGCGGAAGAACTCCGACTCATCGAGGAACTTGTAGAGGCAGGCGGCCTTTTCGTTGTTGATCTTTTCGATCGCCGCAACACCGCCCTTTTCCTTGAGCCAGTCGGTCACCAGCGCGAGCATGTAGATGCCGAAGGTCGGCGGGGTGTTGAACATCGAACCGTTCTCAATGTAGGTGCTGTAGCGAAGCATCGTCGGAACAATCGCCTCATTGGTGCGGGCGGCCAGATCCTTGCGGATCACCACCAGCGCGACACCGCTGGGACCGAGGTTCTTCTGCGCACCGGCATAGATCAGGCCGAAGTCATTGACGTCAAACACGCGGGACATGATGTCGCTGGACATATCCGCAATCAGCGGCACGCCGGCCGTCGGCTTCGGCAACACATGGTACTGGGTGCCGGCGACGGTGTTGTTGCTGGTGATGTGCAAATAGGCGGCATCGGCCGTGCGTTTCCACTCCGACTCCTCCGGAATGTGATCGTATTTGGTTTCGCGACTGGAGGCGACGATGTTGACGTTGCCGTAGAGTTTCGCCTCTTTGGAGGCCTTGTTGCTCCAGACGCCGGTGTCGACGTAGTCGGCGGTGCCGCCGTTGAGCAGGTTCATCGCGAGCATGGCAAACTGCATGCTCGCACCGCCCTGGATGAAGAGCACCGCATAGTCGTCGGAGATGTTGAGCAGTTCCCGGACATTCGCTTCCGCGCGGTCGATCACCGGTTTGAAAAGCTTGCCGCGGTGGGAGAGCTCCATGATGCCGCTGCCGCTATTCTGATAATTGGTGAATTCCGCCTGCGCACGCTGCATGACTTCCTTCGGCAGCATGGCCGGCCCGGCTGCAAAATTATAAATTGCCATGATGGACCTCTCTTGTTGAATGGATTGTCGTTCAGTGAGAATTCATAAATATACTGCTAAATACCGTATTTTGCAAATAAAATGGCAGGGAAAGCGACAAGATCCCGGGAACATGAATCATTTTTTCGAAACCGTGAGCGCATTGCGCCGGAACTCACCCGGCGTAATGCCATACACCGCCCGGAATTTCCGGGAGAAGTAATTGGTGTTCTCGAAGCCGCACAGCCGGGCGATTTCCGAAATGTTCCAGTAGGGATTGCGCAGATGCCCGGCGGCATGTTTCAGCCGCAGGGCAAGCAGATACTGGATCGGCGTCCGGCCGCATTGCTCCTTGAAGAGCTGGTTGAGACGGCTTGCCCCGATTCCTGCGTGCCGGGCAAGCTGATCGACCGTGAGCGCCGAGGCATACTCCCGCTCGATCAACTCCATGGCGCGCCGCAAAGCGGGATGTCGCCCCCCGCACTCTTCTCCTCCGGAGGTCAGTTCCCTCAACCGGAGCCAGAGCGCTTCCGTCGCAGCGGAGGCGGCGCTCCCGCCTCTTGCCGAGCCGAAGCAGCAGAGCGCCCGGAAGAGCTCCCGCGTCGCCGGATCTCCGCCGGTGTGAACCAGACGCAGCGATATGTCGAACTCCGGCGAGCGGATCGACGCAATCACATAATTGGTCTCGCATACACCGAAGTTGAACTGACTGTGCTCCAGCTGCGGCGGCTGAATGTAAACATCTCCGGCCGAAGCGTCAAGCGTGATTCCGCCGGGGAAACGACAGCGGCAGGAGCCCTCTGTCACCATGACCAGTTCCACTCCATCGTGGGAGTGCCTGGGCACGGTGCGACTGCCCCGGAATCGGGCCGCACTGATAAAATGTATTCCGGAATCGGACATCGTTTCGTTTTCACCGCAGCCGGGATGCATATCGCACCGCCCACCAGAAAGATGAGGCGGGCGGCACGACGGAACTTATGCGTGGCAGGCGGGCGCTCCCGGACCCTTGCCCGGACACTGCCGGTTGCCGTCACACTGGTAACAGATGCAGTTGACCAGTTCACGCCCCTCCATGCAGTCGCTGACGTTCTGCAGCGTCACTTCCGCGATGTTGGTCATCGCTTCCCGGGTGAAGAACGCCTGATGCGACGTTACCAGCACATTGGGGAAGGTCAGCAGCCGGGCGAGAATGTCGTCGTCAATGGCGTAGCCGGAGCGGTCTTCAAAGAAGTAATCGCTCTCCTCCTCGTAGACATCCAGGCAGGCGCCGCCGATTTTCCGGCTTTTCAATCCGGCGATCAGCGCGGCGGTGTCCACCAGTTTCCCCCGGCTGGTGTTGATGAGGTAGACGCCGTTCTTCATGCGGGAGATCGCTTCCGAATTGATCAGGTGGACATTGTCCGGGGTCAGCGGGCAGTGGAGCGAGATGACATCCGACTCCGCATAGAGCTTCTCCAATGGGACATACTCCATATGAAGCGCCTTTGCCGCCTCCTGATTCGGATAGACGTCGTAGGCCAGCAACCGGACGCCGAATCCCTGCAGGAGTTCGGCAAACACCCGGCCGATCTTGCCGGTGCCGATGATGCCGAAGGTTTTGCCGCGCAGGTCGAACCCAATCAAACCGTTGATGGAAAAGTTGTTTTCCCGAATCCGATTGTAGGCGCGGTGGAGCGAACGGTTCAGCGTCTGCAACATCGCCAGAGCGTATTCCGCGACGGCGTACGGGGAGTAGCCCGGCACGCGCATGACCAGAATCTTCCCGTAGGCGGCGGCGAGGTTGACGTTGTTGTAACCGGCACAGCGCATTGCGATCACTTTGACCCCCAGCCGGATCAGCTCCTTGACCGTCTCTTCGCCGACATCGTCGTTGACGAAGGCGGAAACCGCGTCAAAGCCGGCGGCCATCCGGGCGGAAGCCGGTCCGAGCCGGGTTTCGAAGTAGGTCAATTGAAAGCCGAATTTTTCGTTTGCCTTATCGAAGAATTCCCGGTCATAGGGTTTCGTGTCGAAAAACGCAACCTTGATTTCCTTCATGTTCGAACCTCCTCTTTCTGATTGCAAACAGCCGGATCACTCCGGATTAACTCGGATCGTAGTCGCAGTCGGGGAAGAACTGTTTCGCCACCTTGGCCAGCGTCGGCCGATCCCCCATCATCAACATACCGTCGTTCGCCTGGATGATCGTATTGCCGCGCGCCAGAATAAAGTGGCCGCCGCGGCGGATCAGCATAACCAGAACTCCGTTCGGCAGATTCATTTCCGCAAGGCTCTTGTTGACAAACTCGGCATCCGGGTGGACGTCGAATTCGTACATTTCGCTGTTGATGCTGTCGGTCTCCTCCAGTTCGAGCGGAATGCGCGGCTTATCCGACAGCGGCCGGTCAAGTTTGAGGAACTTCGCCACCGGCATGAGCGTGCGCCCCTGAATCAACACCGAGGCAAGGACGATAAAGAAGACCATATTGAACATCATATTCGCCCGTTCCACATGGGCAACCAGCGGAAAGGTCGCCAGCACAATCGGTGCCGCGCCGCGCAGGCCGACCCAGGAGACCAGCGTCCGCTCACGCAGCGTGAACCGACTGCCGATGAGACAGAGGAAAATGGAGGCCGGACGGGCGATGAACATCAGCACCAGCGCCAGCAACAGCCCGAGGCTCCAGACGTTGACGGCAAAAAGTTCATGCGGATTGACCAGCATTCCCAGGGTGGTGAAGAGAGTGACCTGCATCAGCCAGGCGAGGCCGTCACTGAACCGGAACAGCCCTTTCTTGAAATTGTAGCGGCGGTTCCCCATCGTGAGGCCGCAGACGTAGACCGCCATGAAGCCGTTGCCGAAGAGGGATTCGGTCAATCCATAGGCGAAGATGATGATGGCAACGCCGGTGACGAAGTAAAGTCCTTCGTATTCAAGCTTGAGCTTGTTGAAGAGCCAGCAACCCGCCCGGCCGATCAGATAGCCGCCGGCAATGCCGATGGACATTTTGGCCAGAAAGACCGGAACAAAGCTCCAGAGTGTCGTATCACTTCCCTGTACAATGCCGATCATGAAGATGGTCAGAAAGGCGGCCATCGGGTCGTTGCTGCCGGACTCCAGCTCCAGAAGCGGTTGCAGGTCACCTTTCAGGCTGACGCTTTTGGAGCGCAGGATGGCGAAGACCGCCGCGGCATCGGTGGAAGAGATGATCGACCCGAGCAGCAGGCACCATTTGAGGTCATATCCGAACAGCAGCCAGGCTCCCAGACCGACCAGGAGTGCGGTGATGAGCACGCCGGCACTGGCGAGCAGCGCGCCGTAGCCGAGCACTCCTTTGATGGAGCGATAATTGGTATCGAGACCGCCGGAGTAGAGAATGAAGCACATCGCCACCGTTCCGAGAAAGTTGATCGGCGCGGCATGGGTCGTACTGTTGATGGAGACCCAGTCCAGTCCGTCCGAGCCGGTCAGCATGCCGACCGAAAGGAACATCAGCAGAATGGGAACGTTGAACCGGCTGGAAAGTTTGCTGGAAAAAACTCACAGCAGAAGCAGAATGGCAACCATTGCCAGAAATTGATGAATCGCCATGGAAACAGATCCTCATTTGTCAGGCTGTCTGCACGCAGAAGGTGGAATGCCGC
>NZ_DBEXAY010000214.1:0-9475 GCF_048170485.1 Victivallis sp.
CTGCTGCTGCCCCTGCTGGCGCTGACGATGGCGCTCTATCTGGGAACGGCGGTCTGGCTCGGCATCGCGGTGTGGAACTGGAAGAGGCGCTGGTTTTCGCTGCTGGTCTTTCTCGCCTTCGTCGAATACTACTTTTTCCTCCCCGGCCCGGTGACCGTGCCGCGCTACCAGCTGCCGGCCCTGCCGGCGATGGCGGTCGCCGCCGCATTGGCATTTCCGGCAATCCGCCACTTTCTGAGCAGAAAAAAGGGAAATGACGGAAAAATAACGGAAAAATGACGCGTTACGGCCGGTTCCGTTTCGCCTCCGGCGTCCGGCGCCAGGGGGAGACGAGAATCTTGCCGGCGAACAGCCCCTCGGCGCAGAAGAGCGCCCAGCGCATGCGCCCGGACTCCTCCCGCCAGCCGCGGATTCCCCAGTTCGAACCGCTGCGCTCAATCTCCGGCGCGCCGCCGTTTTCCACCAGAGCGGCCCAGGCCTCGACGGAGAACGGCTCCCAGACTTCCAGCTCTTCGCCGCGCGGCGACAAGCCGAGCCAGGCGGCGGCACGGCAGGCCCGGAACGCTTCGCGGTTGCGGAGCCGGTCGAGCGCCTCCACGCCGACCGGAGCCGTCTCCGGCAGTTCCCGCAACAGCTCCGCGCCGCGCCGTCGCAGCGGTTTGCCGGAGAGCTGTTTGACCGCATCCACCAGACGGGAGTTCCACTGTTTGAGTTCCAGATAGCCGCGCTGCCACTCGGAAAACCGGGCGATGCCGATCCTCTCCCGCGAACTGCGTTGGTAGTTGTCCACCCGGACCGCTTCGGTCATCTCCGGAGAGCCGGCGAGAATGCCGCGGACCACGGCGGTCAGCCGCCCGTCACGACCGGTCACCGCCCCGCCGGAATCCCCCCGTTTCACCGGAATTCCGCGGCAGATCAGCCGGGTCGGTTCGACGCTTTCGCAACGGCCGGAACGAGTTCCGTACCGGAGAGAATCCCCCGGAGCAACCGCCGTCGTTTTTCCGTCATATTGCCGGTATTTTTCCGGCAGATCCGCCTCCAGCAGCACAAGATCCCGGTCGGGGGCGAACTCCAGCACCCGGATGGGAAAGGCGTGGCCGGATTCATCCCGCAACATCAGGTCCGGATTCTCCAGCAGCACGTGGGCGGCGGTGGCGACCAGCGTCGCATCTTCCGCCCGGAATACCGCACCCCGGCCGGTGAGGCATCCCCCTTCCACCGCCAGCTCCGGCGCCGCCCCTACCCCCCAGACGGCCCACGCTGCAACGGCCGCCGCATATCGCAAAAACCACATTCCTGCACTCCTCCAGTTACCGAGACGATATTTCCGGCATAGTATACGGCTTTTCCGCCGCTTTGTCAATCGGGAATGCAAAATTCGATCGGACTAACCTTGACTTTTTTCAAAAAGAGTATCTATTATCAGAAATGCAGCAGCGGGGGAGTACCGCCTGCAATAACAGTAAGGAGAAAGCAATCATGTCACTTGTCGCAACACTTGCACCGGATTTTACCGCCAAGGCCGTCATGCCGGATAACTGCATCGAGGATTTCACCCTTTCCAGCCTCCGGGGCAAATATGTCGTCCTCTTCTTCTACCCGATGGACTTCACGTTCGTCTGCCCGACCGAGCTTGTCGCATTCGACAACTCCATCGAGAAGTTCCGTGCGCTGAACACCGAACTCGTGTCGGTCTCGGTCGACTCCGAGTACAGCCACTACGCCTGGAAGACCACCGAACGCAGCAAGGGCGGCGTCGGCAAGCTCCGCTACCCGATGGTGTCGGACTTCACCAAGGAGATCAGCCGCAGCTACGGCATTTTGCTCAACAACTCGGTCGCGCTCCGCGGCCTCTTCCTGATCGACCGCGAGGGCGTCGTGCGGCATGAGACCGTCAACGACCTGCCGCTCGGCCGCAACGTCGAAGAGGTGCTCCGCGTGGTCAAGGCGCTGCAGTTCACCGAAAAGTACGGCGAAGTCTGCCCGGCCAACTGGCAGGACGGCTCCGAAGGGCTGAAACCCACCGCGGTCGGCGTCGCCGATTACCTCGCCAAACACGAGAAGTAATTTCCCGCAAAGCAACGAAAACCTCCCGCAACCGTTCCGGTTCCGGGAGGTTTTTTCATGGTGCCGTCTCTTCTCAGTCAATCCGGGTGACCAGCCCTTTCAGATAGAATCCCTCCGGAACGGCGAGCGACACCGGATGGTCCGGGCTCTGCTCGAGGCGGCGGCAGATGACGCCGTGCACCCCCGCCTCCACCGCCGCATCGGCGGTGATCTTCTGGAAAAGCTCCGGCGTCATCAGCCCGGAACAGGAGAAGTTCACCAGCAGTCCGCCGGGATTGAGCAACCGGAATCCGAGCCGGGCGATGTCCTGATAGGCGCGGCTCCCCTGCATCAGCACCCGCTTCGACTCGATGAATTTCGGCGGGTCGAGAATCACCATGTCGAACCGGCGCCCTTCGGCGGAGAATTTCCGCAGCGTTTCGAAGACGTCGGCGGTGAGGTTCTCGAACCGGTCCGGCGCAATGTGGTTCATCTCAAGATTGTGGGCCGCCTGCCGCAGGGCGGGGGCCGAAGAATCCACGTTGATCACATGTTCCGCCCCGGCCAGCAGCGCCGTCACCGCGAACGCTCCGGTGTAGGAGAAGGCGTTCAACACGCTCCGCCCGGCGGCGAACTGCGCAACCACTTCGCGCGAAAGCCGCTGGTCGAAGTAGAATCCGCTCTTCTGCCCGTGGCGGATGTCCACCGCATACCGGGCGCCGTTCTCCCGGATGATGACCGGGTTGGGCGGCTGTTCCCCGTAGAGCAGCCCGGTCCGGCCGGCGAGCCCCTCGCGGGCGCGGATGCCGACGTCGGAACGCTCGAAGATCCCCCGCGCGCCGGTGGCCTCCGCCAGCAGCCGTACAATCCGGTCGCGGTGGAACTCCACGCCGGCGCTCAGCACCTGCATCACCAGAAACTCCCCGTAGCGGTCCACCACCAGCCCCGGCAGCTCGTCCGCCTCCGAGAAAATCAGACGGCACCCCCCTTCGGGATCGTCATAGCCGAGAAACCGGCGGAATTCGATCGCCCGGCGGATCTTCCGCGCGAAAAAGGCGTCGTCGACCGCTTCGTTCTCATCGAAGCTCCAGACCCGCGCGACCAGCTGCGAATCGGGCGACCAGGCGGCGCGGGCAAGAAAACGGCCGTTGCTGTCGACGACGGTGACGGTTTCGCCGGGAACGGGATTCCCGGAGAGTTCGGCGACGGCGCCGGAAAAGATCCAGGCATGGCGGCGGCGCAGCGACTTCTCGCGCCCCGGATGAAGTTTCAACACAGATTCACTCACAACACAACCTCCATCCGCGTCACTTGAGGGCGCGGATCTCTTCGATGAACTCTTCGACATCCTTGAACTTCCGGTAGACCGAGGCGAACCGGACGTAGGCGACCTGATCGACGCTGCGGAGAAGGTTCATCACCCGCGTGCCGATCTCGGAACTCGCCACCTCCTTGTCGAAATCCCGCAGAATTGAGGCGGAAAGATCCTCGACAATCCGGTCGATCTCATCCGGACTGACCGGCCGCTTGTAGCAGGCGTTGGCGATTCCGCGCCGCAGTTTGTCGCGGTCGAAATCCTCCCGCACCGAATTGCGCTTGATCACCTTGAGCTCTTCCGGAATGATTCCCTCGATCGTCGTGTAGCGACAGGAGCAGGAGAGGCACTCGCGGCGGCGGCGCACAGCGGCGCCATCCCTCACCACCCGCGAATCGATCACCTTGTCATCGAGACAGCCGCACTTCGGACAACGCATGGTTCACTCCTCCTCCTGAATGAGTTCCAGCCGCAGAAACGGACCGATCGCCACGCCGGCGAACGCGGGGAACTCCTTCCATTTTTTCACCAGGTACCCCATCGCCCGGCTGAAATCCTGCCAGTTCCGGCGGCGGAAGGCCCCCTCCGTCACCGAAGTGTGATTCGCCAGGTTGATGCCGACCACCACACTGTCCGCCACTTTGGCCGCGGCCAGTTCGTTTTCGACCATCTCGAGCGCCTCGCTCGGTTTGTTGCCGCTGTCCTGCAGCAGCACGGTCGGCTGCTGCGGCATCACCGCCAGAAAGTCGTTGACATCCCCCACGGTAAGTTTTTTCTGCTGGGCCAGTTCATGGTAGAAGTCCGGCACGCTCACGGTGAGCGGGAGCGGCGTCAGAATCGCGGCGATCTCCTTAAGTTCGGCGATGGTTGCCTTCATCATCATGTCGTTGTCCATCCCCGGGCCCCAGGTCTGTTCGCTCCAGGCGTAGAGAAGGTTTTTCGGGCGGCGGAAGTTGTTGATCGTGAAGAGATGCGGTGAAATCTCCACCACTGCGCCGGCAAATTTCGCCCCGTCCGGCTGTTCGCGGTTGAATTCGACCAGCGCCTCCGCCATCTTCGAGAGCGTGACGCTCCCGGAGCGAAACTCCCGGAGAAACGCATTCCCGCGGAAGGAGTAGAGGAAATCCACCTGCCGGATCACCGGTTCGACCGGGAGCCCCGCGTTCCCCGCCGCCCGCAGGAAACCGCGAAGCCGGTCATCGAGCGCCGAAACATCCTCCAGCACCAGGTAGATGCGGTTGAAGCCGAAGAGCCGGACCCGTTCGACAAACTCTTCCGGCGCGGTGAGGTCCTCCCGGTAGAACTTGTCGGCGGCCATCACCGCGGCCCGGATGCGGCAGGGCGCCAGATTGCGGCTGAGCTGTTCGGCCCGTTCCCGCTCCACTTCCGGCGGCGCCAGACGCGACGAATCGAACCGCTGCAGCGCCGGTTCCGGCGTCGAACAACCCGCCGCAAAAACCAGAAAACCCGCGGCACAGAAAAAATTTTTCAAAAAAAACATCGGTTTGCTCCATTTAACCATTGAAATAAAGTACATTGCCAACTCTATTAATTCAACCCCCGTTTTGACGTGTTCCGCTACCGGGGTGGAGTTATTTGCAAAAAAACCAGAGAGAGTTGTGCGAATGGATATTGAAAAACTCAGAGCCGGCATTGACGCAATTGATCAGGATATCGTCCGGATGCTCAACGAACGATGCAGACTCGCCAAGGAGATCGGCGAGTGGAAAATGAAGAACAACCAGCCGATCTATGTGCCGGAACGGGAACGCGCACTCCTCGAACGACTCGCCTCTCTCAACGACGGACCGCTCGACCGCGATTCGCTGCTGGCGATCTACCGCGAAATCATGTCCGCCTCCATCAAGCTGGAACGCCCCCTCTCCGTCGCCTTCCTCGGGCCGGAGGGGACCTTCTCCCACCAGGCCGCGCTGGAGAAGTTCGGCCGCGGAGTCCTGCTTCAGCCGGCGGCCGCCATCGCCGACGTCTTCGGCGCCGTCGAAACCGGGCGGGCCGATTACGGAATGGTCCCGGTCGAGAACACCACCGAAGGGGTGGTCAATCCGACGCTGGATTCGCTGACCAGCTCCTCGGTGCGGATCGTCGCGGAATTCAATCTGCCGATCCACCAGCTGCTCTACAGCGCCAGTCCGCTCCCGGAAATCCGCTGCGTCTACAGCCATCCGCAGCCGCTCGGCCAGTGCCGTGAATATCTGCAGGCCAATCTGCGCAACGCCACCTTCATCGAGGTGACCAGCACCGTCCGCGCCATCGAGCTGGCGGAGCGGGAAACCGAAGCCGCCGCCATCGCCGGAAGACTCGCCGCGGATCACACCGATCTGCCGATCGTCGCCGAAAACATCGAGGACAACGCCCGCAACATCACCCGTTTCCTGGTCATCGGCAAGCATGAAAACCAGCCCAGCGGCGACGACAAAACCAGTCTGTGCTTCTCGCTGCACGACCGCGCCGGCGCCCTCTACGACGCGCTCCGGCCGTTCCGCAACCACAACATTTCGATGACGATGATCGAGAGCCGCCCGCTCAAGAGCGGCCACTGGGAATACTGCTTCTTCGTCGACATCCTCGGCCACTGCCAGGACCCCAACATCGCCGCCGCCTGCGCCGAACTCAAGGAGGACTGCTCCTTCTTCAAGCTCTTCGGCAGCTATCCGCGCGTCATCAACTGAGCAGAAACAGTTCGGCCGCCGTTCTTCCTTGATCGGGAAAACGGCGGCTTTTTTTCTGCGAAACCGGGGTGTCACGGCTTCAGATCGCTGCTCCGGTCGCTCGGAATCCGGTAGCGGTGCATCACCCGCGGCGTCGCTTCGCGCATTCCGGAAACGTCCATGACCAGCCGCATTCCGTTCTGGAGGACGATTTCGAGAAATCCCTCCTTCTGAGAGTCGATCAGCGAGGCGAGCTGGCGCAGCGAGGTGATCTTCACGCCGTTGACGGTCGAAACGATGTCCGCGCCGACCCGCTGGTAACCGAGGTTGACCTCGTCGGCGAGCACCATCGAGATGACGACGATCTCCTCATCCGGCAGATTCCGGCTCTTGCCGAGATTGACGGCCAGTTCGTCGGGAACCTGATCGATGTTTTTCCAGGTGCTCATATAGTTGATCGTAAGCGGAGTGAAGACGATTCCGCCGGCGAGGTAGTAGGAGGGGTTGCGGTCGTAGAGTTGATTCGGCACCCGGAAGGGAAATTTCACCGTCTTCGTTTCGACGATCTTCTCCACGCCGTCGCGGAGGATGGTGACCGGCAGTGCGGTCCCGAGCTGTTGTTCCCAGAAGAGGCAGCCGAAGAAGAGCACCTTGCCCTGCCCGAAATCGATGGTTCCGTCGTTGGCGATGTTCCGGCCGTCGACCTTGAGCACGACGTCGCCGGGCTGCAGCGGGACCTCCTGTTTCAGCAGTTCGGGCAGTTCGATCACCAGCACGCCGGACATCTCCTTTTTCATTTTGAGCGAACGGCGCAGGTCGGGATTTTCCAGCGGCTCCGAGCGGAACGGCACATCCGGAAAACCGTCGATTCTGCCATCCTCCAGATCCTTGAGAAAGTGTTTCAATACCGAACAGGGGATGATGTACCCGATGTTCTGCGCCGACGCCGCGCCCTGGAAGGCGATTCCCACCACTTTTCCGCCGTGCATGGCCGGGCCGCCGCTGTTGCCGGGGTTGATCGCCGCATCGACCTGTGCGGCCAGAAGCTGCTTGCCGCTGTGGCTGTAGCGGCGCGGCTCGATGCGGGAGAGCACGCCGCTGGTGATCGAGACGTTGTCGCCGCCGACCGGGTAGCCGATCACGGAAACCGAACTCTGCAGCGGCGGGAGGTCCGCCAGCTCCATCGGCGGAATTCCGTCGAAGAAACCGGGAGCGTCGACGGTCAGAATCGCAAGATCGCACTCATGGTTGACCGAAACCACCCGGGCGGGATACCGCGTCTGGTCGCCCGGTTTGCGGACCGTGATGAAGGTCGGGTAGGAGACGGCGTGGGCGTTGGTGATGATCCGTTTTCCCTCGATCACGAAGCCGGAGGCGCTCGCGTTGCGCTGGCTGAAATTCTGCCACGGCAGATAAAAGTTCGGGCGGCTCGAAACCGAAAAGATCTTCACCACCGCGTCATACTCCCCGGCGGCCAGGAGCATGGGCAGAACAAACGACAAGACAAGAATCCGATGCAGCATTTCAGTTCCTCCTCACGCAAAAAAGACGTTGCCGGAAGATACATCTTTCCTGCAGTTTCGTCAAGCGAAAAACCGGCCGTTTTACGACTCGGTCCGGTTTTTCCACTCCTCTATCAACTTATCCTCCCGCACATCTCTCATCAAGGTCGATGCGGAGGAGATTCCATCCAGCGCTCTCCGCCGCGCAGGGCGGGGCGGGCGCCTTCGGCCGTACCGCCGGTCAGCAGGAACCCCTCCCTCTCCCGGCGGTACTCGAACGGTTCGCCGCTGATCGGCGAAACCGGAATCGACGGCAGAACGGCCGGAACCAGTTCCGTCACCTTCTCCGGCAGAGCTCCGCGCTCCGACCAGAAGAGCTTGAGTGCGATTCCTATCCGGCAGAGCTCGCGCCCTTCCCGCTGGAAAAAGTAGGGCAGCAGCGTCGACGCAAGATAACTGCGCACCGGATCCTTCGACGGCACGTTCTTCCGGTATTCAACCGGCAGAACGGCCAGGCGCGACGCCTCTTCCAACTCCGGCTGAAGGGAGGCGAAGGTCTCCAGCAGTGTCGCCCTCCGGTTGAGCGACACCGGTGAAACGAGCAGCCCAAGCAGAGGATTCTCCGGCGCCGCCCCCGGCAGACGGAACTCCCCTTTCGTCTCGGTGAACAACAGCGTCATAAGTTCCAGCTCCCCGGAGGGGCGCAGTGAATCATCCTCCAGCGCATGCAGAAGTTTCCGGTAATCGGCCGCGTATGCCGGGCCGACCGGACCGAACTCCACCGCCGCACGCATCAGCTGCTCCTCCAGTTCCGAACCTGCCAGGTCAAAGGTGATGATGTTCTGACTGCGAAGCTGGCGCACCAGCGGCAGAACCCGCAGAAGTTCCGGCAGAACCAGTTCCGGGCGGCCGGCCGCGCTGAACGCCGCCGCGCGGGAGCGGCAGAACCAGCTCATCCGCCCCAGTGCGGCAAGTTCTCCGGTTGCGCCGTCCTCCATAAACTTCTTCCGATCCCAGCGCGCATCGCTCCTGCCCGCCTGTTCGAACGCGTCGAAAAAGGGTTCCAGTTCGGGTGCGGTGAGCTGACGCGTTCCCTCTTCATCCGCCGCCGGCAGTGAGCGCAGAAGTTCCGGGTGATCCCCCGCCCAGGCGTCGAAGAGAAGCGACGCCTCCCGGTAGAGTTCCGCTCCGTTCGCGGAACCGGAGGTTTCCTCCCGCTCCTCTAAAATCCGATCCTTCACCGCTTCAAAGCGGAACGTCCCGGCGATCCATGCCGCGCCCCACGCCGCCGCTCCCGCCGCCACAGTGAAAATCCAGAGTGCCGCGGCGGAGCACAGCGGCCGTTTTTTCTCCGGAATCCACAGCGCCGCCGCTCCAGTCACGACGGCCGCCGCCAGAATGCCGATCGAAAAACTCTGTTCCGGATTCATTCCCGGGAACGAGGCGAGCGCCACGCCGAACGGAACTCCGCCCGCCATGCCGGAGACGACAAATCCCGCCGCGATGATCCACCGCTCCTTCCGGCTTTTTCCGGCGCTTCTCCCGGCAAACAGGGCGAAAACGAGGAGCAGTCCGAAGGCGGCGACCACCCGTACCAGCTCCCCGCGGAACAGCTCCGAAACGGAAAAATTCAGCGCCACCGTGAGCAGAATTCCCAGCGCGTAACAAACCGCCGCCGCCGTCAGCGAGCGGAACCGGCGCAGACGGGGAGGGAGAGTTCCCGGTTCCGGGGCCAGCGCAGACGCCCCCGCCGCCAGAACCAGCGGCACGAAAAGAAGCAACGCCGAATGCCACCCCGGTTCCCGCGGCAGAATCTGCAGCAGCAGCGCCGCCATGCCCGGCGCGACCAGCAGGGCGATCACCGCTTTGCGCCAATGTTTCATCGTTCCATCTCCTTCCATGTTAGGTTTTGTCAAGCCACTTTTGTAACTTTTTTCCAGTTT
>NZ_DBEXAY010000215.1:0-12820 GCF_048170485.1 Victivallis sp.
AAAAAAGCACACCCTCTCAGGTGAGCTTGACCCAGATGTGCATCGCATCTCCTGCACGCATGGAGAGGCTGCTGCCCATCACCTTGACCCGGAGCAGATCGCCGAACGGCGCCCTGCCCTCCATCTGCAACAGCGTGCCGGGCACCAGCCCGAGGTCGGCAAATTTCTTGATGCCGCGCAGGTTTTCGGCGACATGCACCACCACACCGGATTCGCCGTCCGGAAGCTGATCCAGAGAAAGCAATTCTTCGCCCGGCTCCGGACAGATCTTCGGCATCGTGGTTTCAAGATATTCGCGCAGAGGAGCGCAGTCGTCGCGCCCTTCAATCGCCTCTGCCAGCGCCACGATGCGCGACAGCACCGTTTCCCCGATCACATGTTCAATCCGGCAGGCGGTGGAGTCGGAGCACTCCGCATCCAGCTTCAGCACCTGGCTGAAAAAATCTTTCAACACTTTGTGCCGATGACGGATTACCGCGGCGGTTTCCGCGCCGACGGTAGTGAGTTCGACCGGCGTATGAGACTGATAGTTGATCAGGCCGCGGGCGGAAAGCGCCTGAAGTGCGTTGGTAACCGACGGCATTTTTACTTTCAGCCGGTCGGCGATGTCTTTGGTATGCGCATGTCCCTTCTGTTCGATGATCTCGGCAATCGCTTCGAGATAATCTTCGAGACTGCTGGAAATATCAACGGTTGTGGCCATATGAAATACCCTCAATGTGTTCGTCATTAATATACTCGTTTTTGCATCGGTGTCAACCCGTTTTTCCATTTCTCCGGTTGCAAATCATGGAAATTAGAGCTCTATTATACCGATGTCAATTCCGGAATGTCATAAAGGATTATGAAACTTTTTCTCCTGCTTTGTTTCGTCGCGTTCGCCCTCGGTGCCGCCGCGGCGGAACGGGTCATTTCGCTCAGTCCCAGCCTGACGGAGGCAATCTGTCTTCTTGGCGGAGAATCCATGCTGGTCGGCCGAACCGATTCCTGTACGGAACCGGCTTCCGTCGTCCGGCTGCCGTCGGTCGGGAAATTTCTCTCCCCTTCTATGGAACGAATTGCCGCACTCGCCCCGACTCTGGTCGTTTCCACCCCGCAACCGGGGCGCGGCACGGCTCAGCTTCTGGCAAGTCTCGGCATCCGTTTTGAAGAGCTGCCGGATCACACCCTGGCCGATTACCCCGCTCTATTGCGCCGCCTGGGGCGGCTGCTTAATCTCCCGGCGGGAGAACGGGAAGCGGCTCTTGCCGAGAAGCGACTCGCACACCTCCGGCATCAGATGGAATCCATTCCCGAAAATCGGAAGGTAAAAGTCCTGTTCCTCGCCGGGATCGATCCCGCAATCGCGGCAGGGCGGCGAAGTTTCATTCACCCCATGATTGAACTTGCCGGAGGGAAAAACCTCGCAGGTTCTCTGAACCGCGCTTACGTCACCGTCTCGCCGGAATGGATTGCGGAACAACAGCCGGACCTCATTCTGATTCCGGACGCCGGTGCGACACTGCCGGAATGGCTGAAGCTTCTCCCGGTCCGCCCCCTTCCCGATCCCGATCTGGTCTGCCGGCTCGGCCCGCGCCTCTTTCAGGGAATCGAACAATTGAAACACATTTTGCAGAACTCTGCGAAAGGAGACACATCATGTCATTGAAACTGCTCGCCGCCATCGCCGTCGCCGGAGCGGTCGGAACCCTGCTCCGTTACAGTTGCATCCGGCTGGGAACGGTGCTGACGACCACCGCCTTCCCTTTTTCCACGCTGATCGTGAACGTCATCGGCGCCTTCGCCGCCGGGGCGGTCTGTGCTCTGATCCGGGGGCGTTTCCCGCAATTCGCGCCGCTGCTTCCGGTGATTCTGGTGGGATTTCTCGGCGCCTTCACCACCTTCTCGACCTATGCGCTGGAATGCGCGGAGCTCTTCCAGCGCGGCGCCGCCGGCAAGGCCATGCTCAATCTCTTGCTGCAGAATACACTCGGCATTCTCGCGGCATGGGGCGGCCTCGTGGCCGGAAGCCGCTTCTCCGCCTGACGGCGGAATGCGGACAATTCAGGAGTGCGAAGCATTTTTGCGTTCGCGCAACCGCTCCCAGTAGGCGAGACGGCGGAGAATCTCCCGCTCAAATCCCCGTTCCGGCGGCCGGTAGAATTTCTTGCGCGGCATCTTGTCGGGGAAATAGTTCTGACCGGAAAACCCCTCCGCTGTCTTATGATCGTACTGGTATCCCTTTCCGTACCCGAGTTCTTTCATCAGCCGGGTCGGCGCATTGAGAATGTGCGCCGGCGGCGTCAGAGAACCGAACTCCTTGGCCGCCCGCTGGGCCTCGCCCCATGCGACATAGGCGCTGTTCGATTTCGGCGCGGTGCCGAGGTAGATCACCAGTTCGGCGATCGCCAGCTCGCCTTCCGGAGAGCCGAGCCGCTCGTAGGTGTCCCACGCGGCAATCGCCATCTGCAGAGCCTGCGGGTCGGCCAGGCCGACATCTTCCGTCGCGAACCGGGTCAACCGCCGCAGAAGGTAGAGCGGATCCTCCCCGCCGGCAATCATCCGTGCCGCCCAGTAAAGTGCGGCGTCGGTGTCGGAGCCGCGCAGTGATTTGTGCAGTGCGCTGATGAGATTGTAGTGCCCTTCCTTGTCTTTGTCGTAGATCGGAGCGCGCTGCTGAACGATCTTGAGCACTGCCGCCGCATCCAGAGTTTCCCCTTCCGGCGTCAGATCGAAGACACTTTCCAGCAGATTGATGAGATAACGACCGTCGCCGTCGGCCAGTTCGGCCAGCGTCCGCCGTGCCTCGGGCGTCACCGGCAGTTTGCGCTTCAGTTCCGCTTCGGCCCGCTGCGTGATCTTTTCGAGGGCATCGGCATCCAGCGGATTCATAACGAACACTTTGCAGCGGGAGAGCAGTGCGCTGTTCAACTCGAAGGAGGGATTCTCCGTCGTCGCGCCGACCAGAGTTACGGTACCGTTTTCCACATAAGGGAGGAAGCCATCCTGCTGTGCCCGGTTGAACCGGTGAATCTCGTCGATGAAAAGCAGTGTTCCCTCGCCGTATTCGCGCCGCTTCGCCGCCTCATCGAACGCCTTGCGCAGATCAGCGATTCCGGAAAACACCGCCGAGAGCGCGGTGAAATGAAGACTGGTACGGGTTGCCATCACCCGGGCCAGCGTCGTTTTGCCACAGCCGGGCGGCCCCCAGAGAATAAAACTGGTCAAATGGCCGGAGTCGATCATCCGGCGCAGCGGCGCCCCCTCGCCGAGCAGATGCTCCTGACCGACAATCTGATCGAGGTCAGTCGGCCGGAGCCGGTCCGCCAGCGGCCGGTTGACACTCTGCGAAAAAAGTGATTCCTGATATGCCATGCCTTCCGCACCGTCCTTCGACAAAATCTTCCGCTTTTCTCCGCCCGGCATTTGAAAATGACGACGTTTTGCGCCATATTATCCGGATGAAATCAAACATTTCCCATTCATAATATGGAGCCGCCGTATGAAAATTTCAACCGGATGCCGGCGCGGATTGCAGATTTTATCCGGCAAAGTTCTCACCATCCCCCAGGGGGCATCGGAATCATGACTGCCGTAATGTCCTTCTGCGGCCTCTGTCTGCTGCTGGTTCTCGGCAAGGCCGTCCGAACTGCGGTTCCGCTGCTGCAGCGTCTCTATCTGCCCGCCTCCGTCATCGGAGGACTGATCGGGCTCGTCTGGATCAACACCTTCGGGAAAAACTTCTCTTCCGACTGGTATGCCAGCTGGAACGACGTCCCCGGATTCCTCATCAACATCGTCTTCGCCTCGCTCTTCATCGGCTCCGCCCTGCCCCGTCTGCGGGAGATCTGGGGGCTTGCCGCGCCCCAGCTCTGCTACGGACAGCTGATCGCCTGGGGGCAGTATGTGGTCGGGCTCGCCCTGGCCGGATTGGTGCTGATTCCGCTCTTCCACGTCGACCGGGCATTCGGCACACTGCTGGAAATCGGCTTCGAAGGCGGGCACGGCACCGTGGCCGGTCTCTCCGCCACGTTCGATCATTTCAACTGGTCGCGCGGCCGGGACCTGGGTTATACGATGGCGACCGCCGGCATGGTGCTCGGCATTGTCATCGGTATGGCGCTCATCAATCTGGCGGTCCGGCGCGGCTGGGTGAAAAATGTGCGGCTTTTCTCTGAACAGAAGGCGTATGAACGGCGCGGCATCTATCCGCGCCATGCACAGCCGCCGGCCGGGAAGCAGACCGTTTTCAGCGATTCGATCGACTCTCTGGCATTCCATGTCGCCGTCCTCGGCATCGCCGTACTGATCGGCTACGGGCTCAAGGAGCTGCTCTTTCTGCTCAATCAGGTCTCGCCGGAAGGGGTGCAGAAGCTCAAGGTGCTTGAAAGTTTCCCGCTCTTTCCGCTCTGTCTCATCGGCGGACTGATCCTGCAGAAACTTCTGGTAACCGTCCGACTCGATGTGATCGTCGATCACGGGCAGATCCAGCGGCTCGGCGGAGCGGCGCTGGACTTTCTGGTCGTGGCCGCTGTCGCCTCGATTCAGCTTGATTTCGTCGCGGCGAACTGGCTGCCGCTGCTGCTGCTCATCCTCGCCGGAACCCTCTGGAACGTCTTCTGTGTCCTGTTTCTCGCGCCGCGGCTGTTCCGTGAAGCCTGGTTCGAACGTTCGATCGCGGAATTCGGCCAGTCGATGGGAGTGACCGCAACCGGGCTGCTGCTGCTTCGCACCGCCGACCCGGAATCCCGCACCGTCGCGGCCTCCGCATTCGGTTACAAACAGCTCTTCCACGAACCGTTCATGGGCGGTGGAATCTGGACCTCCATGGCTCTGCCGCTGGTAATTACCCAGGGAAATCTCTTTGTCTGGCTGATTTCCGCCGGCATGATGCTTCTCTGGCTGGTCTTCTGGTTCCTGGTACTGCGCAGGCGGCAAAATGGATGAGCGATTCCGGCAGACCTTCCGCCTCCAATTGACAATCGGGGTCGCACTTCTGCTGACTGCTGCAGTTGCGGCGGTTTTTCTCCGATATTTCCCCGGAGGAACTGCAGGTCTGCCGCCAATCCGGCAAATTCATCTCTCTCTATCAGGGGGAGCTTCTTCCGGAACCGCGGGAGCGAAACACCTTTCTGCTGGCGTTGTTCGCATCGCCTTTTCTCGCCGGAGCCGCGATCTGGATCGTCCGTCGCCGGGAGTTCCTGCCGGCAACACCGCTCACCAGCGCGCTGCTCGCCGGGGCATGGGCCTTCTTTGCCGAAGCGATGCTGTTCGGCCATGGGCTATGGATCGAAGACTTCGCGTCAAACGCCTTCCGCCACCCGGGCTATCTGATCAGCTCCATCTTAACCGGGCTGGTTGCCGGATATCTGCTCGGACGCCACGTTCTCCGGGGAAACGGCTGGATCTACTGGGCCTCGCTGCTGTTCCCGATTGCCGGTGTGCTCTTCTGCATCCTCTATCCGGAGCAGTTCATCATTCAGATGTGGACGTTTCATTTTGAACCGATCTGCTATGCGGTATCCCGCGCGGTCTCCGGCGGCTTCGAAAACCATCTCTACGGACTCTATCCGCGGTTTCTGGCGCCGTTGTTCCATCTCATCGGACTCTCGGTCTTCAAGCTTTCGCTGGTCATGAGTCTGCTCCACGTTCTGACCTTTGCCATGGTGTTGCGTGCCTTCTGGCTGTGGAGCCGAAACCGTCTGCTCACGCCGCTGTTCTCTCTGATTCTGGCCTATCTCGGGGGAATCTGGTGCTTCTTCCGGCTGAAGGAGTTCGACCCCTATTACGAATACCACCCGATCCGCTCGCTGTTCCCTGCCGCCGCGCTTCTGGGCGCCGCCTTTTACTGCCGGCTTCCGGAAGAACGCAAAAACATCGGAGCTCTGTTTGCCGGACTCCTCGCGGGGAGCGCGGTCTGCTGGAATCTCGATTCGGGCATTCCGGTCGCCGGAGCATTCTTCTGCCTGATCGCCCTCCGCGCCATCGCGAATCAGGGCAACCGCAGAAAATGGATTCTGCTGCTTCTGTTCACGGCGTCACTGATCTTCACCCTTGCCGCATGGTGGATGCTGTTTTCTCTGCAACAGGGTGCGCCGCTGGCGATTCTTCCGCTCATCAAATACCAGCGGCTCTTCCTTCAGGAAGGCGTCAATCTTCTGCCGATGCAGCCCTTCCCCGCGGCCTGGGCACTGATTCTCGCCATCTATCTGGCGGCCATGACACAGGGAATCCGGGCGGTGTTCCTGCCGCGCTTGCAGACGCCAGCCGCACAACAGAAAGCGCAGTGGATGTTTTTCACCGCAATTCTCGGCGCCGGCCTTTTCGCCTACTATCAGGGGCGCTCCCATACCTACAATCTTGCGCCGGTCAGTTATCCGGCCTTTCTGCTCCTCTTCGTCTGGCTGGATGACCAGCTCCGCACCGCCCGCTGCAGGAAACCGGAACGCGCCGCCGCACTGCTGGCCGCCTGGCCCGCGCTGTTACTCTCCGGACTAGTCGTCATCTCCATCGCACTTGGCGGGAATCGGATTGTCACCAATCTGCACTATTTTCTTAGCAACTGCTTTTTCCACGACGCGGACGATTCGCTTCTCAAACAGCACGCCGCCTTCATCCGCTCCGTGGCGCAGGGACGCCCGGTCAATATCTACGGCCGGAATCAGGGTCTCTATTACGCGGAAACCGGACTGCCCGCCGCCATTGCGGATTTCAGTCAGGTGGAACAATTTCAGCAAAAAGACATAACCCGAATCAAAGAAGCGCTCCGTCACTCCGACGCCCCACTGATTCTCGCACCAGGGTTACGGATGGGTTTTGACCTCGATCTTGACTTTATTCAGCAGAATTTCGTCTGGATCAAAGCGAGTCCGGATGGTCTGCTCCACTACTTTGAACGACGACGCCGGCACTCTTCTGAACGAAGGTAAAACCAGAGAACAAGTGCCACCGCCAGCGAGACACAGGTCAGCCACAGGCCGGTTTCGTGAAGTCGCGGCAGATAATAGACGTACCCCTTCCCGGCCGGAACATCGACATAGAACGGTTTCGACTCCTCAAACTCCCGATAGTCGGGAAACAACAGCTTACCTCGTTCATTTCTCCAGCCATTGCCGGGATTCTGGTTGATTCTCATCCGGTCCGGAACAGGCGTCTGAAAATCAATCCGGTTGGGCGACCAGCCCGTCAGCTCCGCCGCTCCCTTCTGCGAATAAAATTCGCCCCGATACTTGGGGTGTCCCGCAGGAAGACAGGCCAGAATGGAATTGTGAAAATATCCCTGCACCGCCTCATAGCCAATCAGATTATCAAGATTTTTTTTCGTCGCAATATAACAGGAAATCTCCGGAGCCACTACGGCCAGCAAACGAGGTTGTGAAGGCATCTGCCGGTAGGCGGCCAACAGCGTTTTCTCCGACATCCATTCCCCATTGGCCAAATAGATATGCCACAAATTAGCCGCCATTGCCGCACAGGAAAGAATCGGCACCATCAGCAGGATTTTTCTGTACTTCGGAAACTGCCGCAGACACCGGGCAAGGCCGACGGCGGCACCGGTCGCAAGAAAAAACACCAATAGAAAACGCCAGCGGGTAATGACGAAGAAACTGGTGAACGGCGGAATCTGCCGCAACCAGTAGCCCGGCAGGAATTTCGAAGTGGAGTCCAGAATCAATACCACCGCAATCAGCGCCCCCCAATGGTACCAGCGCCGTTCCCGGACCAGCGAGAACAGAAAAAATCCGACCGCGAGAATCCCGACATAACTGCCGATTTCATGCCATTGCAACCCGAGCCTGCCGCTCTGAACCACGGGCGTCGTAATCGGAACAAACGGCCGAATCAACCCCGCGATCAATGTCCCGACCGGAATCGACAGAAGCTCCTCCATCTCCCGCGGGAAACTGGCGAGATAGTCCAACGTCTGCATGACCCGGTAACCACTGAGCGCCGCGGCAACACAGACGGCAAGAGTTACCAGCAGCCAGTATCGCAACTGCCGCCGGAAGCGCCATGAGAGTTCCAGCCCCAGCACCGCCATCACCGCGCAGTTGACCAGTGTGAGATAGTGCAGAGACTGATTGAACATCAGCCCGGTGAAAATCCCCAGCCCGACGGCATACCGTGCATCCCGGTTGATTCTCTGTTCAAAATAGAGCAGCCAGGGGAGAAATGTGATGCAGGTCATACCGGGATGGCCCACCATGGAGTGCAGAGCAATGCAGCTCGACATGCCGAAAATCGCCGCTCCCCAGAAGCGGGCCGCCGGGTTGCGGGTGCAGCCGCGAAGAAACAGAAACATCCCCGCCGTACCGAACAACATGTACAGATAGATCGCCACCCGCCAGCCGTACCAGGTGCCGAAGAGCAGGAGACAGGGGAACTCCAGCCCGAAGATCGTAATCTGCGGATTGGCAAAGAGCGGCACGCCGCCGTGATTCCAAGCTCCCCAGAAGGGAAACTCGAAGAATTCCAGAACGCTCCGCCGCACCATCTCCAGATAGCCGAGTGTCCAGTCCACATCGCCGGCAAAGGAGAAGCGGTCCGGGCTCATTACCAGCGGAAACTGAGCCGCCCCGACCAGAATCAGCAGCGCAATCAGCTGCCCTCTTGCTGTTGTTAGAAAACGATACACAAAACCTCCCGGCGTAAATATGGTAACATACCACGCCGGGAGGGGTTTTACAATCGCCGCAATGCGATTTTTCAGCGAATCCGGAAGGTCCGGATTTCAAACGGCTTGAGCGGAACCTCCACCACGCCGTCCTCCGGCTTGAGCGTCGCGCCGGAACTCCACTCGACCAGATTGGTCTCCACCAGCTTCCGCCCCGGCTCCAGCGCCAGACGGGCGGTCGAATTGCAACCGTCCGTTTCGACCACGCGGATAATCCGCTCATTCCGCTTGTAGGCGAGTTTGAGCACCTCGAGCGAGGCACCGGCACCGCCGACCAGCCGGCAGGGCAGCGTCAGCGCTTCGCTCCGGCCCGGCAGCACCAGCGGCGCGCGGTTGAGGCAGGCCGCCTCCTGCATCACCTCGGAGCCCGTCAGGCCGCCTTCGTGCGGCAGGAAGCTGTAGGTGAAGCTGTGGTGGCCGAGGTCCGCCTGCGGGTCGGGATTGCCCGGCGAACGCAGCAGGTTGAGGTCGAGCACCCCATCGAGCAGTTTGTAGCCATACTTGCAGTCGGTGAGCAGCGCCGCGCCGCCGTTCACATCGGCGAGGTCGACATAGCGCTGCGCCGCCACTTCGAACCGGGCGAAGTCCCACAGCGTATTCCGGTGCGTGGGCCGGGTGATGTAACCGTACTGGATGTCACAGCGCGCTTCCGTCGCACGAACGGCGGTCGGGAAGGTGACGCGAAGCATCCGATGGTGCTCATTCCAATCCACTTCGGTATTGAAATCGAGCCGCTTGGAGTTGGCGGCAAGCACCACCTGCTGGCGAATCTTCGATTTGCCGACCGCCAATTCGAACTCCAGCACCTGCCGGACCGGACCAGCCGCGACCTTTTCCGCCCGGCTCCCCGTCACATAGACAGGCGGAACATCCTGGTAGGTGAAATCGACGTCCCACGCATCCCAGTTGTTCGGCTCATCGACGTAGAGGCCGAGCAGGTTGCCGGTCGCGCCGCAGATCACTTCGCGGTTCGCGGTCTTGTCAAAGGCGCGCAGCAACCGGGCGTCCGCATCGAATTCGTAGCGGACCAGATCGTTCTCCAGCACCAGCGTCTTGTCGACTTTGGTTTTGGCCTGCTTTTCCGCCTTGCCGCGGGTCAGCGTGGTGAAGCTCTGTGGCGGGAAGTTGCCGAGCGCCCACAGCGCGCCGTTTTCCGTCTGCGTCAGGATTTCGCGCCCCGACTCATCCGTCACACTGCATCCCGCCCAGTCATCTGGCAGCCGGACCGGCGAAGTGTAATCGTAGCTCAGAGTATTGAGCACGGTGACCGCATCCTTTTCCTGCTTGAGCAGTTTTTCCGCCGCTGTCTCAATCAACGCGGCACAGCGTTTGAGCACCTCGGCGTGTTCGGCTTCGGTGTTCTCGTAGACCATGTGGATCGAAGAGCCCGGAATGATATCGTGGAACTGGTTGAGCAGAACCGTCTTCCAGAGCGCGTCCAGTTCGTCGGCCGGATACTCCGCCATCGGCAGGCAGCTGCAGAGGAATTCCGCCGCGGTTAGCATCTGTTCGCACTTGCGGTTGTTGCGCTTGGTGCGCGACTGGGTGGTCAGAGTGCCGCGATGGAGTTCGAGGTAGAGTTCCCCCACCCACTGCGGGAGTTTATCCGCGTACTTCGAAAGCCGCTCGAGAAATTTATCCACGCGTCCGAATTTGACGTGCGGAACCCCTTCGAGATTCGCCGACCGCAATCCGTACTCGATGTGTTCGAGCTTGGGACCGCCGCCGCCGTCGCCGATTCCGGTCAGAGTGAGGAATTCCGGCAGGAAATAGTTTTCGTTGAAGTTGTCCTGCGCTTTGCGAAGCCCGTCCGGCAGCATCCAGGAGTTGTAGGTATCCTCCGGCGGGAAGTGGGTCAGCACCTCCGTGTTGTCGATGCCGCGCCAGAGGAAGGTGTGGTACGGGAATTTGTTGAACTGACTCCATGAAATCTTCTGCGTAATGAAGTAGTCGCAACCGGATTTCTTGATGATCTGCGGCATCGAAGCGGAATACCCGAAGACGTCCGGAATCCAGAGGTTCTTCACGTCGAAGCCGAACTCGTCCATGAAGAAGTTCTTGCCGTAGAGGAACTGACGCACCATCGACTCGCCGGAGATGATGTTGCAGTCCGCCTCAACCCACATGCCACCCTGAATCTCCCAGCGGCCCTCTTTGATCTTCTGACGGATCTTTTCGTAAAGTTCCGGATAATACTCTTTTACAAATGCATAATGCTGTGCCGCGGACGCGCCGAATACATAATCCGGGTAGCGTTCCAGATTGTAGATCTGGCTGGCGAAGGTACGCGCGCATTTGCGGATCGTCTCCCGCACCGGCCAGAGCCAGCCGGTGTCGATGTGCGCATGACCGACTGCAATGGTGGTGAGCGCCGATTTCTCCGCCGGCAGCGAAAGCTGTTTCGCGAGACGGGCCCGGGCCGCGGCAGCGTTGGCCGGATTGTCGGCATAGGCGCTGACCGCATCGTTGAGCGCCATGTTGACCTGCACCGCCCGGTAATCGGTGTCCGGCAAGCTCTCCAACAGCGCATAGAGCACGGCAAAATCGTTGCAGAGGTCCCACGCGGCGGTATTGAAATGGCCGAAGCGCATCGTCCGGATACGGCCGAGCCCGGAATCATCGGTGATGCCTTCGATTCCGAACAGACCATTCGCGGCAAGTTCGCCCCAGAGATCGATTTTGCTGCCGGGTTCCGCCGCCTCGGTAATCGGCAGAAGATCCTTCCGGTATCCGTTGTTGTAGACACTCATATGAGTCAGTCCATAATACGGTACCCCCTGCTCATCGAAAATCAACAGCTCGCCACCGAGGTAGAGGCGGCACCAGACCGGCTGCCCGGCCCATTCGGCGGGAACGGTTCCGGTGAGGTGAATCCAGGCGCTGTCCCACGCCTCCCCCCAGTGCTCCCCTTCCCGGATTTCCCGGTATTTCCCGGACAGGCGATCCGAAAATGCAACCGGTTGTTTTGTTGAATAAATTTCAGCTTTCAGAGGTTGCGACTCAAAAAAGAGATCTTCTTTGAGCCTCTCGAGAAAGAGCCGTGCCCGATCCCGATAGATGGCGAACTTTTTCTGATCCATTTGTTTCTCCTTCAATTGAAAGGTTCTGCATCATCGTTCAGCGATCCTCCGCAGCAGGACACCTTCCGGCAGCGGAATGATCTTTGCTTAAGATAGCCCGTTTCGATGGGAATTCAAGGCTCGAAGCAGCGCATAACAGCTTTCCATGCGCGGAATTTCAACCCGATGTTGTCTTGCCAGCCGTACCGGATTGCCCAGAATCGCCTCCACCTCCAGCGGCCTGCCCGCTTCGAAATCCTGCAGCATGCTGGTTCGATAGGCGGGGAAACGCCGCGTATACTCCATGGTGTTGACCGCATCCTCCTCCTTCAGAGAGACTCCGCAGGAACGGGCAGTCATAATCACTTCCTCCATCAAGTTCCGGCAGAGATTCTCCAGTTCAGGATCTTCAACCATCTGCCGGGTATCCACTCCGCCGGCGAGGACGGAGACCGGATTGAACGCCAGATTCCACAACAGTTTGCACCAGCGCACCTGACGGATGTCCTCGCAGAGTTCACAGCGCACGATTCCACCCTTTTCAAACGTCGCCGCCAGTCTCCTGGCCGCGGCGGAAATTCCCGACGGATAGACTCCCATCCGCAGCGTTCCGCTGCCGAAGTGATGCACCCGCCCGGGCGTCGGACGTGACACGCCGACATAGGCGATCGTACTGATGAGTTCACGGTCGGGGAACGCGGCACGGATCGGCTCCTCGATCTCCACACCGTTCTGGATCAACACGATCACACCGTTCGGAGAGCGCTCCAATGCCGGCCGAAGCAACGCAACCGGATCCACCTCCGGCAACACTTTGGTGGCCAGAATGATGTAATCAACTTCGCCCGGGCACTCTTCCGCCGACCGAAGCACCCGGTCCGGATGAAACGAGAAATCCCCGGCGACGCTCTGCACCTGATAACCGTTTTTCACGGCGACCTCATATTCGCTTCGGGCGACGACGTTGACCTCCGCCTCCCCGCCCTGCGCCAGACGGCCGCAGAAATAAATCCCGACCCCGCCGGCGCCGATCAGCAGAACCTTGAGCTTCTCCATCAATTTCTTCTCCCGAAAATCGCACTGCCGATCCGCACCAGCGTCGAGCCGC
>NZ_DBEXAY010000216.1:0-8940 GCF_048170485.1 Victivallis sp.
TCATGAAAGCTCTCGGCGTGCGCGATGAGTCGGTTCCGCTTGCCGAAGTCAGCGCCCGGCTCCAGCGTCTGCTCGCCCTCAAAAGCGGCATGGTGCTCTTTCTGCCCTCCTCCGGCCGGTGGTGCACCGCCGGGGCGATCGACAACATCAACGCCTCGCTGGCGGTCTCCGCATTCGGCCTCACCGGCGGCGCCGCGGCGATTCCGCTGGACATCATCCTGCGCGACGCCGTCATTCTCAGCCCCGGCCCCGAACTGAGCCGGCTGGTCGGCGCGCTGAAGACTCCGATCAGTTCCCGCGATTTCCGCGCCATCGTCGCCCGGCGCGCCGTCGTTCCGGTCTCCGACGCGGTGATGCAGCAGATGGCGCAGGCCGGTTGCGTGCGCAACCTCGACAAGGCGGCCTTCGACAAATACTGGAGCTCGGAAACTCCGGCCGGTCCTGCCGCCGGAACCCGCCGCTCCTGCGACGGCCGCAGTCTCAAGGAGGTCGATCTGCTGCTCACCAATGAGGAGGAGCGCAACGCGGGGAAATTCTCCGACGAGGAGGCGGCCGGGTTCCGCCGCTTCTTTGAAAACCTCAAGCCAGACACCGCGGTCCGTGAAGCGAAGCTGCTCGCCTCCATCATCTCCCGGCTCCACCTGCGTTCCACGCCGGAACAGCTCCGGGAAATCTGCACTCCTCTGCTGGCGAAAGCGCCGTTCTGGCCCGCCAATCCGGGACGGGTTCCGCTCTCGCAGCTGAGCGTCTGGGGAGAACTGCCCTCCAAGCAGCTGGAGAGCCTCGCCGCCGCCACCGCGGTGGTCTTCCCGGAAGAGTATCTCGCGGAGTGCGCGATGCGCCTGCCGCTCAAATCGCTCAACAGCGTCTGTGCCGGCGTCTCCGAAGAACTGCTCTTCGACTGCTGCTGCGAGCACAAGGTGTGCAGTGCCGACTTGCTGCTCTGGATCTGGAAGAACCGCAAGAAACGCCCCAGCGAGGAACTGCTCGGCCTCATCAACGTGGAGAACACGGCGCGCGCCCTCTCAGCGGACAACCTCCCGAAGGCGTGGAGTGCGGCGATCCGCGAACTGCGCGGCCTGTTGCTGGACAACGTCGACTTCCAGAAACAGCTGCTGGAAGCAGCTCACGGCGACGCGATGATGTTCGCCGCGGTGCTTCAGGGAGCGCTCTTCCTGAGTCCGGGCGAACGGCAGAGTTTGATGGTGAAGCTGTCGCGTATTTCGCCGATGCTGCGCGATTACCTGGAGAACGGCGCAGGACAGCGCATTCTCAAGGCCGGAATCGGCGTCACCGAAACCCGCGAACCGGTCACCAACGAACCCAATTACACCAGCGTCAAGTCGCACAAGCGGTTGATGAAGGAGCTGGACGACATCATCAACATCCACGTGCCGGAAAACCGCGAAGCCTTGAAAGTCGCCCGTGCGCACGGCGACTTCCGGGAGAACTCCGAATTCGACGCCGCCAAGGAACGCCGGAACTTCCTCAGCCGCCGCCGTTCGGAGCTGGAGCGCGAACTTGCCCGCATTCAGCCGATCAACCTCAAGGCGATCAAGGTGGAGGATTCCGCCATCATCGGTTCGGAGATCGAACTGCGCTACGACGACGGCGAAGTGGAGGTCTATCAGCTCCTCGGCGCCTGGGATGGAGATCCGGAGCGGAAATTCCTCTCCTACCGCACCCGCCTCGGCGCGGCGGTGCTCAACCGCCGTCAGGGCGAGACCTTCGAGGTGCCGGGCGGACGCAAGTGCACGCTGGTTGCGGTTCGTCCGCTCTCCGCGGAGATCATCGCGGAGCTTGACGAGTGAACCGGCGGCTTCACCAGCACTACTTCCCCCTGACAGTTCCCCATCCGGAACGGCTGGTGAACTGGCGGCAGACGGTCTCTTATTCGCGGGCGCGAGTGGAGGCCGGCAATCCGGTGTCGAAGGTCCTCTACAAGATCCCGGCACCGGCGGCCGCCGGAAAAAAAATCGCCTTTCTGGCCGACGTCCATTTTCGCGGCACCCCCGCCGATTTCCGGGTTGCCGAAAGTGCGGCGGCGGCCATTGCGTCATTTCAGCCTGACCTGCTGCTCACCGGCGGCGACCTCGTCGCGGACGGTTGTGACGTCGGGCGGCTGCCGGAACTGCTGAAGATTCTCGCCGGAACCGCGCCGGTCCGTCTGGCCGTGCCGGGCAACTGGGAACGCGGCAAGGAGTGGATCCCGATCAGCTTGTGGAACAAGTTGTTCGAACAGGGCGGCTTCCGCTTTCTCTGCAACCAGTCCTGGCGGGATGATGCATTCTATGTCTACGGGTGCGACGATCTCGCCCGCGGCACGCCGCGCCTTCCCGGCCTCTGGCCGGCGCACCAGACTGTCATTCTTCTTGCGCACAATCCGGATACGGTCATCGCACTCGATGCGGGCGACGCGTACGACGGGGTCCGCCTGGTCTGTTGCGGCCATACCCACGGCGGTCAGGTGCGGCTTCCGGGAGTCGGTTCGCTCTTCACGCCCAGCCGGTACGGCTGCCGGTTCGACTACGGGGAATTCCGGCGCAGAAAGACCGGCACCCGCATGATCGTGACCTCCGGGCTGGGAAATCTGTCGCTGCCATGGCGTTTCCGCTGCCGTCGCGAAGTAGTATTCATCCGCTTCACCGGGCGGTGAATTCTTGAAAAAATCCCTGCGGCGTGGTATATTAGAAAATTGTTACAGAAACGACAGCCAATGTCCGTAAACAGATGGAGATATCATCATGCGCAAGGTTCTGATTCCCACTAAACTCGACAAATTTGCCGCCCAGCTTCTCACCGAGCGCGGCTACCAGGTGGTGCTCGACGGCGCCACTCCCCTCGCCGATCTCATCAAGGCCAACAGCGATGCGGAAGTGCTGATCGTCCGCAGTGAAAAGATCACCCCGGAGATCATCGACCAGCTGCCGCAGCTCAAGCTGATCGTCCGCGCCGGAGCCGGCTTCAACACCATCGACATCAAGTACGCCCGCAAGCGCGACATCGATGTGATGAACACCCCCGGAGCGAACTCCAACGCCGTCGCCGAAGAGGTGATCGCGATGATCCTCGCCTCCTGCCGCCACCTCATTCCGGCGGATATCTCCACCCGCGCCGGCGAATGGGAGAAGAGCAAATTCATGGGCCGCGAACTGACCGGCAAGACGGTCGGCATCCTCGGGCTCGGCAACATCGGCCAGCTGCTGGTCAAGCGGCTCGCCGGCTTCGAAGTGAAAATTCTCGGGTACGACCCGATCCTCTCGCCCGCTCTCGCCGACAAGCTCGGCGTCGAGCTGACCAACGTGGACCGCATCTTTGCGGAGTCGGATTTCGTTTCGCTCCACATTCCGGAAAACGATGAAACCCGCGGCATGGTCAACCGCCGCCTCTTCGACCTGATGAAGCCCGGCGCCACGCTGATCAACTGCGCCCGCGCCGGCATCGTCAACGAAGAGGATCTGCGTGCCGTCAAGGCCGAAAAGAAGATCATCTTCTGCAACGACGTCTATCCGAAGGACGCCGCCGGTCCGAAGAGCGTCGCCGATGTGGCCGACATCATGCTGCCGCACCTCGGCGCCAACACGCATGAGGCGAATTTCACGGCTGCACGCCGCGCGGCGGAGCAGACCATCGCCTACTTCGAGCAGGGCATCACCAACTGCGTGGTCAACAAGGCGCTGCCGGACGGGCTCGACGCCAAGTACCAGAAGCTCGCCTACGTGCTGACCGCGCTCACCAACGCCTATCTCGGCAAGGACAACAATCCGACCCGGATTGAAACCAGCTTCTACGGCGATCTGGCCAAGTATGCCAAATGGATGACTCCGGCCCTCGCCGCCGGCATCGCCGCCGACTTCGCCGCCGACAACGGCCCGAAGGACGCGGAGCAGTTCCTGTCGGAAACCGGCATCGAACTGGTGAATCGCGAAGTGGACAACTCCAAGCACTACGGCCAGGCGATGAGCATCGACCTCTTCGTCGGCGGCAATCTGATCTACAAGGCGGGAGCCCGCGGCACCATCACCGAAAACAATCTGATGATTTCGCGCCTCAACGACTTCGATCAGCTCTACCTGGAGCCCACCGGGCACCATCTTTTCGTCGAATACAAGGATGAGCCGGGCGTCATCGGCCGGATCGCCGGAATCCTCGGCGAAAAGAACATCAACATCATCGATATCCGTGCCCCGCAGGATCTCAAGTCCGGACTCTCCCTCACGGTGGTGAAAACCAACGTGGAGGTGCCCGATATGCTCGTTCAGAAAATCCGGGAGGCGGTGAAGGCCAGCAAGGCCTTCCAGTTCACCTACCTGCCGTAATGTCAAAAATCTGCCGCGTCCCATTCCGGGGGCGCGGCAGACTCCAGCGAGGAGCGGTTCATGAGCATCAGTTTGCCCAATGAAATCATCAGCAGGGTCAAGCGGACCTGGGACTTTCTCCGTCCCGCGGCCGCCTCGCACAAACCGCTCCGCAATGCGGATCCGCTGATTAAGATGAATCTGCCTCCGCTGATGGGGCGGCGGGATGCCGCGTACGACTGCGCGGCGAAGCTCTTTTCCGACGATCTCTTTGCCAAAGAGGACGCGGAACGCAGCCGCATCTACACCATCGGCGACCAGCTCATGCAGCAGGCGGCGGAAGACACCCGGGCGATTCTCCGGATGCTCTCCAGCCCGGATACGGAGTTGCGCGAGCGGGGCATTCTTCACTTTGTCCTGCTGATCCGCAACATCTCCCAGACCCTGGGCGATTCGCTGGAACTCCAGGAGGAACTTCTTCAGGATGAATCGGTTTCGCCGCTGAAAGCGCTGGGGGTCACCCAGACGGAGGCGGAACTGGTCCGTTCGGAAAAATTCCTCGGCGACTACGAAATCAGCGTGATCAACCAGTTGCGCATCTATTTTGAGCGCGCATCGGTCAAGATCAGCCGTTACCGCGGTTACACCAACAAAAGCTTCAGCCCGGCCAACGCTTCCCGCTACCGCAAGGCGTATGACGCCTATATGAAAATTTACAGCGGGGAAGCCTGAGTCCGGCCTGCGGCGCATTTTCCAGAAAACCGCATTGATTTCCCCCCGGGGCGGCGTTATATTAATCGGATTACCACAGGAGGTTCCGAATGATGAAACAACCGCTGCGGGTCAATCTGCACACCCATACCCGCCGTTGTAAACACGCTCAGGGGGAAATTTCCGATTACTGCGCCGAAGCGGTGCGTCAGAATGTTGCCGTGCTCGGATTTTCCGACCACTCCCCCTTCCCCGGAGGGGAATACGCTTCGACACGAATGGACTTTACCGAACTTGCCGACTACTGCGATGACATCCGGCGCGCCCGGGAAGCATTTCCGGACTTGACAGTTCTCGCCGGTCTGGAGGCGGATTATCTTCCCGCGCTCGGCCCGTCGTTCTACCGGGAGGTCTACCTCGGGGAATATGGCCTGGACTATCTGATCGGCGCGGTTCATTTCACCCGCAGAGCAGGCGAACTCATCTGGGTCGGCGACATCACGCCGGAGGAGACGGAGCTGGTCAGAGGCTGCATCGAAGAGTCGATCCAAATGATGGAGAACGGTTTGATCGCCTACCTCGCGCATCCCGACATGGCGCTGGTCCGTTTCCGCACCTGGACGCCGGAACTTGCGGCGCTCTACCGGGATCTCATGCAGGCCTCGATCACATTCGATATCCCGCTGGAGATCAACGCCTACGGATTCCGCAAACCGCCGGTTCAGAACGGTCCGGAAAGCCGGCGGCAGTATCCCTGGAACCCGGTCTGGGAACTGGCGGCGGAGTGCGGAGTGAAAACGGTCATCGGAGCAGATGCCCATAAACCGGTCGATGTGTGGAGCAACATGCCCGAAGTTTTCGACTACAGCCGGCAATTCGGCCTCGTCAATTACAACGAGGCGACGGCAGCCCGGCTGCATCCGGCACGGAAAACGGCCGACTTCCGATAAAAAAACATATTCGGGTTGTTGAAAATCAGGATTCCCGGATTATATTACGCCTCTAATCAATTCAACCGGATGATTCTTTTATGCGGATTCCAATGTTTCGACACCCTTTGCAGACGTTTGCCGGCTATTTCAGCCGGCGGCAATTTTTTGAGCCGGGCGGCTACCTCGAAATCTGGAGGATCGCCTGGCCGCTGATTATTCTGAGCGCCAGCAACACGGTCATGATGCTGACCAACCGGATTTTTCTGGCACACGATTCTCCGGAGGAGATCGCCGCCGCCATGCCGGCGGGACAGATGTTCTTCACCTTGATGGCCTTCTTTCTGATCACCACCAGCTTCAGCGCAACCGTCATCGCCCAGTTTCACGGGGCAAATGACCGGGTCGGCTGCGTACAGGCGGCGTGGAACGGCTTCTATTTCGGTACGATCGTGGCCATTGTGCTCACCTTCACTCTGCCCGCAGGCGGCGCCTGGATCATCGCTCACAACGGGCATCATTCTGCCATCGCGGCCTATGAAACGGAATATTTCACGGCGATGTCCCCCTGCGCCGGGTTCACCTGCATGGAGCTTGGCTTCCTCTCCTTTTTCACCGGCCGGGGAAAAACCATGCTGGTCGCAACCATCAAGGTGATCGGCTGCCTGATCTGCGTACCGCTCAATTACATTCTGATTTTCGGGGAGTTCGGCCTCCCCCCGCTCGGAATTTTCGGGGCCGGGACCGCCAACTCCCTGGCCAACCTCTGCACGCTCATCATTTCCGCCTCGGTCTTTCTCATGGTACGGCAGTCGGAGTACGAAACGCGCCGTCACCGCCGCCCGGAATGGCGTTTTTTCCGCAAACTGCTAATTTTCGGGGCTCCCGCCGGACTGCAGACATTCATCCGCAATGCCGCGTTCGCCATCGTCGTGATGATGATCGGCAACCTCGGGAACGAAGCGCTGACCGCCACCAGCATCGCCCTGACCATCAACATGCTCGGCAATATGCCGATGATCGGACTCATGGATGCGACCAGCATCATCACCGGCCAGTATATCGGGAAACGACGCCTTCTCGTGGCGGAACGGATCTCCGGCCGTTCGTGGCGGATGCTCGCCTGCTGGATGCTCGCCGCCTCCTGCTTCTATCTCTTCGCGCCGGACCTGCTGATCAATTTGTTCGGTTCGAAAAATGCCGGGACCACCGGAATCAACTTTGAACAGGTTCATCAGAACGTCATCATCATTCTCCGCTGGGCCATCCTCTTCAATTTGCTCGACGCCACCCGGTTCATCGCCATGGGCAGTCTGCGCGGCGCCGGAGATACCCGGATTCCGCTCGCCATCGGCATGGCCACCTCATGGCTGATTCAGATTCCCGGAACGTTCTATCTCATCTGCGTGGTGAAAACAGGCGTGTCCCAGGTGTGGGCTCTGATCACCTTCTACATGGCGGTCGACGCGGCCCTGATGGTCTGGCGACGCCGTTCGGGAGCCTGGAAGACAATCCGGGTCATCGATCTGCCGCCGGCACCGACCGCGGAGGAGGAACAGGCGGAGGAGGCCGCGGCCCTCACCTGATTTGCCGCAACCGTTCAGAACGGAATTCCTTCGGCACGCCCGATCCGCCGCATTTCCGCGATCACCATCTCCGCCGTGATCCGGCGGATGCAGCGGGCGTCGCCTTTCGGACACTCCCGGCGGAAGCAGGGAGCGCACTCCACCTTGTCGAAGAGCAGGCTCCACTTCCGGCTGATCGGACCGGTCGCGGTGTAATCAGTCGGTCCGAACACCGCGATTCCCGGCCGGCCGAGCGCGGCGGAAAGATGCATGATTCCGGAATCGTTGGCGACGGTCAGCACCGAATTCGCCAGCAGATGCATCAGATCTGCCAACCCGGTCCGTCCGGAGAGATTGAACGCCCGGTCGCGGCGGAGTCCGGCAATCACTTCGTCGCCGATCGGCCGCTCGGAGGTGGAGCCCAGCACCACGACGATCCCGCCCGCTTCCACCCAGGCGGCGGCGACTTTGCGGAACGATTCCGCCGGCCAGCGTTTCGCCGCGCCGTACGCCGCGCCCGAGGCGACCGTCAGCATCCGGGGGTGCTCGCAGAACGCGGTGATCTCCGGAGCGAGTTCGTTGACTGCCGGTTTCAGGCGGAACTCCGGCAGAGAGCCATCCCACCGCGGCGCGCCGAGAGCGGACGCGATGGCGAGACATTTGTTGGTCTGATGCATTTTCGCAAGCTGACGATCTTCCCGGGGCGGAAAATGGAAACTGTACGCCAGCAGTCGCGAGCGGCATCGCGCCGCCGCACCGTAGAGACGCGGCACCCCGGCCAGACGCATGGTCAGGGCGTCGCGGAACGAGTTGTTGAAAAGTACGCCGACCCCGAGCCGCTGCTGACGAAGCGAGAGAATCTCCTCGAACGACCAGCCGCTGTGGATCTTTGCCAGCGGCAGAAATCCATCCACATCGGGCAGCGATCCGTAGAGAGCACGCTGACCGGCGGGAGCCACCACCTGCAACGAACAATATTCCGGAACAATCCGGCGGAGCATGCCGAGCGCGGGCAAAGCCATGACCGCATCCCCCAGATGGTTCGGCATGCGCAGAACCAGCCCGTTCCGCCAGGCCTCGCGCGGGATGGTCAGACGGGGGAATTCCGGTGCCGGGTAGTCGTGCAGCAGATCCAGATGGTGCACATACTCCGGCGGACAGGCCGCATCGTCACAACTCATACCTTCCCTCACAAATTCCCGCAGGCTGCGCCGTCCACTGCCCGAAGCCGAGCTTCGACAATCACCGTGTCGCCGTCAATCAACAAACCCGCTGTTTCTCTGAAATGTTCATAAAATATCACCCGGCGGAACTCTTTTCAATCTGTCACAGGGGACAAAGGTGCGGTTTTTAACGGATTGTTGGACAATATTTGCCGCTTTTACTTGCATTTTCAGAAAAAAAAAGTCTATTAATACAACGAAAGAAAACCCGAAT
>NZ_DBEXAY010000217.1:0-18684 GCF_048170485.1 Victivallis sp.
GTTATTGCAATCATTGCGATCCTCGCTGCCATGCTGCTTCCGGCACTCAACAAAGCGCGCGACCGGGCCAAAGCGATCAGCTGTACGAACAATCTCCGTCAACTCGGTCTGACCCTTCAAGCCTACTGCAACGACTTCGACGGCATGACGCCATACAATGCCTGGGATCTCGAGGACAAGACCAGCTGGCGCGGCCGCCTCTATAACGCGGGATATATCAAAACCTACAAGGGCACCTATTGCCCCGCTGTGCAGCTATCCACGGATCCCACCTTCAAGGAAGACAACCGCGGCGTCGGGTACGGCATCAACAACGGCTGGTGGCTCAACAGGCCCAACACGATCAACACCAAACGGATCGGAACCGGCACCAATGCGCAGGAGGTTCTGGGAGGCAACTGGCGGATGTTCATCCCCAAAGAGCCGTCGAAATTCCCGCTGCTGGCGGATACCCAGCGACTGGTGGATGTCAATTCCTGGAGATTCTATTACCAGTCGTGTGAATTCGCCTACCCTTGCAACAACGGCACCACCAATCCGAGCATCGTCGCCGTCGTCACCCGCCACGCATCGCGGTGCAACGTTCTCGCACTGGATGGACATGTCGCGGCCCAGAGTCGCGGCGAGCTCATCCACGAAAATGGATTCATGGAATACGGGGTCCACGCGGTCCCCGGATTCTGAGGAGGAAACAGATCATGTCCATGCTGCATTTGTTGTTATCCGGCTGTCTGTTCGTCGCATTTGCCGCGGCGGGCGAAACCGTCAAACCCGAACTAAAGCCGGCAAAACGCACCCCTGCGGCCAGAATCGAGGGGAAAATGTTGACCATCGACGTTCCTGCCGGACGCGAGGGTCTGGAGAACTATGCGGAGTTCACTCTGGATCTCGGCCAATACGCCTCCTGCCATCTGATCGGGACGATCCGCGGCAAATTCACCGGCTTCCGCCCTGATCAGGACCGTCGAAAAGGCATCGACCTTCGCCTCTCCTACCGGGCGGACGACGACAGCCACGACCGGCTCGGCGGCGGCTTTTTCCGCAACGAATCACTCAAAAACGGCACACTGCAGTTCGGCTTCACCCTCGATCCCTACGCCAGACAGTGCAAAATGCGGATTTCACTGAACAACTGTTCCGGCAAAGCGGAATTCGATCTTGCCAGTCTGGAGTTCACGCCGCTCTTCACGCCGCCGAAGGAGGAGTATGTCTGCGAATACTCCGACGCCGTAAAGGCCCGCCCGGTCCACCGCGGCGTGATGAGTCCGATCCGCAATCAGACCGATGAGGAGGATTTTCGCGAACTGCGGCGCTGGAACGTCAATCTGATGCGGCTTCAGCTCAACACCAGTGAACAGTGGGCGCGCAGCGAACCGGCGAAATACCGGGCATTCATCCGCGACAAGATCGACAATGTCATCCCGAAAGCGCTCGACCTCGGGCAGAAATACGGCATCAAAATCATCATCGATCTGCACACCGCTCCCGGAAGCAACCGCATGACCGACAATCCGGACTTCAACGGTCTGTACGACAACGACGACGCCGTGAAGGAGTATCTGGCGATCTGGGAGGAAATTGCCGAAAAATTCCACCGCCATCCCGCCCTCTACGGCTATGACCTCATGAACGAACCCAAGCAGCACCGGCCGGCCAAATACAACTACCGCGATCTTCAGTACGAAGCGGCAAAGCGAATCCGGGCAATCGACCCGGAAACGCCGATCTACGTGGAGAGCAACATGATGTGCAGTCCGCTCTCCTTCTACTATCTCGAACCTCTGAAACTGCGGAACATCATCTATCAGGTTCATTTCTACGAACCGTTCGACTACACGCACCACTTCATCCGCAAAGCCGCCGATCGAAAAGCGGGCCGGGTGAAGGTGAACACCTTCCCGGGCGACTATTACGGTACGCACTGGAGCGGTGATCTCGTCCAGATCCGGAAAAAACTCACCTATGTCCGCGCCTTCGAGCAGCGGTTCAAGGCGAAGATCTACGTCGGCGAATTTTCGGCACCGGCCTATGCGCCGGGAGCGGAACAATATCTCGCCTCCTGCATCAAAGTGTTTGAGGAATACGGATGGGACTGGACCTATCACGCCTTCCGCGAATCCAAGGGATGGGATGTCGAATATGCCGGAACCGCGGACGACGACCTTGTCCGCGTCCCGACGACGCCCCGTCGGGAAGTACTCCTCAACGCATTCAAGAAAAACAGGAAGGAATAGTTTTCATGAAGTGGTTCTCTCTGCTGCTCGGTCTGGCGCTGCTTCCCGTCTGCGCCGGCGGGGAACAATTTCTCAAACCGGAAAACGCCCGCGTCATCGGCTGCGCGGTCCGCAAGGGGAAGGAGGTTCTCATCAACGTTCCGCCGGAAAAAGCCGCCGGCCTGAACGGTGTCATCTACAAGGTGGACCTTACCCCCTGCCGGAACAGCGTCGTCACCTTCTCGGTGGATGCACAGGCGGACCATCTGACGAAACCGGAACAGCGTCATTTCGGCACAAAATTCATGCTGCTCTACACCACCCCCGACGGGCAGAAACATTACGCCGAAAGCAACGGGCATTACGGTACTTTTGCCAAAAAGCTCACCTTCAGCCACACCGTAAGCCCGGATGCCGCGGAGGCGGAACTGCGCTTTGTCGTGCAGAATGTCTCAGGCAAGCTCCGCTACGACCTCTCCACCTTCCGCATCGTCACCAGTTTCCAAAAATGCAACATCGGGTACCAGTGCGAGTACTCCGATGCGGTGAAGGCGCGGCCGGTCCACCGGGGAGTGGTCAGCCCGATCCACGATCAGGCCAACGAGGAGAATTTCCGGGTACTGCAACAGTGGAACGTCAATCTGCTGCGGCTCCAGCTCAACGTTGCCGCGGACTGGGCCCGGAACAAGCCGGAACTCTACAACCGGGCGATGGATGACAAGATTGAAAACGTCATTCCCAAAGTACTCGATCTCGGGCAGAAGTACGGCATCAAAGTGATCATCGACCTGCACATGGTTCCCGGTGGAAATGACACGCAGAAGAATTCTCCCGGCATCTTCGGCAGCGATGAAGCGGTAACCCGTTTCGTCGCATTGTGGGAACGGATGGCGACGAAATTCAAGGATCATCCGGCTCTCTACGGCTACGGCCTGTTCAATGAGCCCCGCCAGAACTACCCGACGAAATACGACTACTGGGAGATTCAGCACAAGGCGGCGCAGGCGATCCGCCGGATCGATCCGGAGACGCCGATCTACGTCGCCTCCAATCTGCGCAGTTCCCAGTACACCTTCGACTACCTCTCGCCGATGAAGCTGAAGAACATCATTTACGAGGTACACTGCTACGATCCGTTTGCCTACACCCACACGCCCTATTCCAAGAGAGACCGGGAGGCGGGGAAACCGCGACCGACCTATCCCGGGACCTTTTACGGCGCCCCGTGGAATCTGGAGGGGGTGCGCAACCGCCTGAAGGCAGTGAAACGGTTCGCCCGGGATCATCAGGCGAAAATCTACGTCGGCGAATTCTCCACCCGCGCCTGTCTCGACGGAGCAGACCAGTTTCTGCGGGACTACATCACCGTCTTCGAAGAGAACCAGTGGGACTGGACCTACCACGCCTTCCGCGAGGCGAAGATCTGGAGTCTGGAATACGCCGGTCCTTCCGACGATGAACTCGAGCCGTCGCAGGACAATCCGCGCAAACGCGTACTGCTGGAAGCGTTCCGGAAGAACCGGTCATAGCAGAGCGGGAAACGAACGGAGCATCTGCCGCACCACGGTGTATGCGAGAGCTCTCGCCATCTCGCACGACAGATGCTTCCGTTGCCGCCTCACCGCACGGCGCAAACCGATATCGCTCCTTCCAGGAAGATGCCCGGGGTTCCCCGGTGAAAAATTCAGCAAAGACACATTGCCATCGCCTCGTGGCAAAATCGTGGCAAAATCCTCCCCCCCGCAATCGCGGGGATTTTTTTTAGACGACATTTCTGTTTTCATTCTATGTTGATTTTGTTTTTCGCAACAGTCTGTCAGAAGGCGGAGATAATTTTTTCCAAATTGAGCTTGAAAAATTACGATATTTAGTTATATTACTAAATGAAAGGAGAATCCATGCTGAAATTCGACAAAGAGTGCTGCCGCCACGAAGCGGAGGTCTTCAAGGCGCTCGGCCACCCCACACGGCTCTGGATCGTCAAGCAGCTTGCGGATGGTCAGGAGCACTGCGTCTGCGAATTTGTCGAAGCGGTCGGCATCCGGTTCGCCACCATGAGTCAACATCTGGCCATCCTGAAAAATGCCGGAATCATCGTCGACGACAAGCGGGGCAAGCAGGTCTTCTACCGCCTTGCCTGCCCGTGCATTCTGCCGGTCCTTCAGTGCCTCGGCGAGAAACAGCAGAAGTAATTGTATTTTTTTTTGACGTTTCATTTTGTCTTTCAGCTAAATAAATAAAGATTTCGCAACATGTGGAAAACACAATGGAAATGGCTGGCCGGACTCGTCGGAGGATTTCTCTTCTGCTACTGTCTGCCGGTGGGGACGGAACGGTTCGACCATGCGGTCATCGAATCGCTGGCGTTGGTGAAATGGTATGCCAGAGAACATGTCTTGCTCTGTCTGGTTCCGGCCTTCTTCATCGCCGGAGCGATCGGCGTATTTGTGAGCCGGGGAGCGGTCATGCGGTATCTGGGGCCGAAGGCGAAAAAATGGATCGCGTATCTGGTCGCATCTGTTTCCGGTACAATCCTGGCGGTCTGCTCGTGCACGATTCTTCCTCTGTTCGCGGGGATCTACAAGATGGGAGCGGGTCTCGGACCAGCCTCCGCCTTTCTCTATTCCGGCCCCGCCATCAACATCATGGCGATCGTACTGACTGCCCGGGTGCTGGGCGTTGAACTCGGAATCGCCCGCGCAGTCGGAGCGATCGGTCTTTCGATCGTGATCGGCGTGTGCATGCACTTGATCTTCCGCCGGGAAGAACAGGAAAAGGCGCGCATGGCGGCCGATCCAGTTGATGTGGAATCCGGAAGACCGCTCCGGCAGAATGTCCTGTACATCGGCAGCATGATCGCGATTCTGGTGTTTGCGAATCTGGGGAAATCCGACGATTCGGGCGCATTTTGGCTGGCGATCTGGAGCGTCAAATGGTACCTGACCTCTCTGGCCGCCCTCGTGCTCGGCTTCATGCTGGTCCGGTATTACGGCATGAAATGGTGGAAACTTGCCTGCGTGGCCGTTCCGGTGGTTGTGCTGGCGGTAGTGTTCCCCGACATGCCGTTGCTGGCGTTCACCGCGGGATTTCTCGGCATCGGTGCTTTGACCAGCACAGCCGGGGAGAACGAACTGCGAATCTGGTTTGAAACCAGCTGGGATTTTGCGAAAAAGATCATGCCGCTTCTGCTCTTCGGCGTGCTGATTGCCGGACTTCTGCTGGGCCGCGTCGGGCAGGAAGGGCTGATTCCCTCCGGATACGTCGAAAAACTGGTCGGCGGCAACTCTCTGCTTGCCAACTTTTTTGCCGCATTTGCCGGAGCTTTCATGTATTTTGCGACCCTGACGGAGGTCCCGATTCTGGAAGGTCTGATCGGAGCGGGCATGGGGAAAGGTCCCGCTCTGGCGCTGCTGCTGGCCGGACCGGCGCTCTCGTTGCCGAACATGCTGGTCATCAACAGCGTGATGGGGCCCCGGAAAACGGTCGCCTTCGTCTCTCTGGTCATTCTGTTTTCCACCCTTCTGGGATTTTTCTACGGGAACTGGTAACATTGCAACAACCTCCACAAAGGACATGACACCATGAACACATTGCTGGATACCCTCGACTACTTCGGCTTCATCTTTCTGGAACTGGTGGTGCTTTTTCTCTCGATCAGCACCGCGATTTCCCTGATTCTGCAATACATCCCCCGGGAGAAATTCGGCCGGTATCTCTCCGGGCGCGCCGGATATTTCATGGCCGCACTGCTCGGAAGCATCACCCCCTTCTGCGCCTGCTCGACCATTCCGCTGACGCTGGGACTGCTGAACGCCGGCGTCTCCATCGGCCCGGTTCTCACGTTCGTGCTGGTCTCCCCGCTGCTCAACCCGATCATCGTCGGCATGGTCTGGAGCCTTATGGGGTGGAAGGCGTGTCTGATCTACTTCTTCGCCTGCTTCGGCTCGGCGATGGCGGGCGGGTGGCTGATGAAGATATTTCACGCCGAACGCTATGTGCGCAAACTAGCGGAACCGGGAACGAGCTGCTGTTCCGGGGAATCTTCCGGACCGGCAGTGCCCGCCGCATTCCGGGGCAAGCTGAAAAAAGCGTTTTTCGACGCTTACGGCGATCTTCAGCGCGTGCTGATTTATCTGATTGTCGGCACCGCGATCGGAGCGACCATCTACGGCTACATTCCGCAGGAGTGGATCGTCTCACTGGCCGGGCCGGAGAACCGGTTCGCGATTCCGGTTGCCGCGCTGGTCGGGGTGCCGCTGTACATCCGGGCGGAAAGCGCGATTCCGATCGGACTGGCACTGGTGCAGAAAGGGATGAGCCTCGGCGCCGTGATCGCCCTGATCATCGGCGGCGCGGGCATGGCGATTCCGGAGATGTCGATGCTGCTGAGCATCTTCAAAGCGCGAATCGTCGCGGCGATCGTCGCCTTGATTTTCTTCACCGCGGTGATCGGCGGCTATCTGTTTGACCTTCTGCTGGTGTAATCATACATAAGAAAAAGGAGCAAAAAAAAATGACAAAAATTCAGATTCTCGGTTCGGGCTGTGACAAGTGCAAAAAACTCGCCGACAATGCAAAACTGGCGGCGGAACGGCTCAACCTTCCCTGCGAAATTGAAAAGATCGAGGAGATCAATCAGATCACGGCATTCGGCGTCATGATGACGCCGGCACTGGTCGTGAATGGAAAGGTCGTCAGTTCCGGCAAGGTGCTCACGGCGGATGAAATTGCCGGTTTTCTCACCGCTCCGGCGTGTGATTGCGGCGGGCAGTGCGCGTCCTCCGAAGCGCAGGCGACCGATTCCCCCTGCTGCAGTGGAGCTCCGGCCGAAGCTGCCGCTCCCTGCTGCTGCGGAGACGGTGGCGCCGAAAAAGGATCGACCTCCTGCTGTTGCGGCGACGGGGACAGAACAAAGAAGATTATGACCATTGTTCTGCTCATTTTCATTGCCGCCAGTATCGTGTTCATGGCTGTTAAACGGCTTGCTGATCCCTTTGCCTCCAGCGCCTCCCCCGTCGAAACGGAACAGGCCGATTTCCCCGGAACCAAATAAAAAGGGCAAAGGACATTTTTGCATTTCCATCGTTTTCAGAAAAAATGCAGAAAAGCAGTACGGAATTGGGTTATGGTGAAAATCTTGTTTCTCTGTACCGGCAACAGCTGCCGCAGCCAGATGGCGGAGGGCTGGGCGCGCGCGCTGAAAAGCGATGTGGTCGAAGCGTACTCCGCCGGAATCGAAACACATGGGCTGAATCCTTATGCCGTCAAAGTGATGGCCGAAGCCGGAGTGAATATTTCCGCACAGAAATCCAAACTGGTCCCGGAGTTGCCGACCCAGGAGTTTGATTATGTGATCACCGTCTGCGGCAACGCCCGGGAGAGCTGCCCCGTCTTTCCCGGCAAAACCCGGGTCGTTCATGTCGGCTTCGACGATCCCCCCCGCCTCGCCGAATCGTGTCAAACCGGGGAGGAGAAACTTGCCTGCTACCGGCGGGTGCGGGATGAGATCCGGACATTCATCGAGAAACTGCCGGAGATCCTCCCCTGACGGAGCAGAGCGAAAGAGAAAGCATCTGCCGCACGCTGTATGAGGCTCCGCGCCATCTCGCACGACAGATGCTTCCGTTGCCGGTTCTCCGCAATCAATACGGTGTAAGGCTGATATCACTCACTTCAAAGAAGACGCCCGGCTGTTCCCAGGCGAAGAAATTCAGCGAAGCCGCATTCCGCCCTTCCGGCAGAGTCAGAACCGCTTCAAACGTCTGCCACTCCGGCTTGAGCGAAGTGCGCTTCACAAGGTCGATCCGCGGAGCGCCGGCAAAACTGACCACTTCGAGCTGTGCCGTGCCGCGCGCCCGGAATGTGAGTCGGTATGAGGCGTTCGGCAGCAGATTCCCCACGCTCACCGCTACCCCGGCAGCATCCTTTCTGCCGATTGCTCCGGCATCGACACGATACCCGTTCGCCGTGGCGGCAAGGCGCTGATCCGCCCCCTGCCGGAACGGACGAAACGGACGCCCCTTCAACAGCTCCCGCGCCGGCTGCAGCACCGTCAGATCGCCGTACTCCGCCGGACTTTTCTCGCCGCCGATGCCGCTCGCCCACTCCCGGTAATACGCCCGGCCGCTCCCGTCGTTGTTGTTCGCCAACAACGAGAAACGGAGCGTTCCATTCGGCGGAACCGTGAGCGGATAGAGCTCCGAAACCGGCAGCCGCAGACGGTAAACGGTCCGCCCGTTCCGCCGCTCCCCGGCGACGGCCGCGGTCCGCATCGGTTCATTTGCCGGGGTATAACGCTCCGGCAGATCGCCGCCGAGCGGCGCGGCAAAGTTCTTCACCACACCGGCACGCCCCTCGCGGTCCAGCGTCAGAACAAACTCAATCCGGTCACCGGCCAGCCCCTTCCCGCCGCCGTCAAACGCGAACTGAATGCTGTCGCCTTTCCACGGGGCCTCCCCCGGAACTGGATGGTGCACCGCATCCTCCAGCTCCGCGTAGAGTTCGAAGTTCTCCCGGTCCAGCGCGACGGAGAAGAACCCGGCGATCTCCCCCGCCCGGGCGGAGGCATCGCACACCACCTTTTCCGCGAGCGCCATCCGGGGTGCACGCCGCCCGGCGGCGGTCAGTTCCAGCTTGGCGTCGAAGAGCTTGCCCGGCAGGTAGTTTCCGTGCATCTCGTGTGAGAGAGGCAGTGCTTTTCCCTGCGGAATCAGCACCTCGGCACCGCGCCCCTTCGCCGCCGCAAGCAGTTTCCGGTCCGGATTGCGGGCGATGTAGTAGAACTCCGGAGCGAGCGTCATCTCCGCCGGGCGGGATACCGGGCGGCCGTCCGCTTCACAGACAACAGACGCGGCGACGATGTTCGCCAGCTCCCGGTCGATCCGGACCGGTTTCTCCCCTTCGGTCCAGAAAATCAGCAGTTCACCGGCGTCGCTCGAAAGCAGAATGCCGCACTGATCCTTCCCGTCGCCGAAGCGGAATCCGTCGTGCACGGTCAGCTTCCCCCGCACCAGATCGGAAAGCACATGCCACGCCAGCGCCTGATAGCGCGGCGCCAGAAACGGCGTCTTGCGAAAGAGTCCGGAGACGTGGCTCGCACTGCCCGGATCGAACTTCTTCATCCACGGCAAACACTCCTTCTCGAAGTTCGGCGCATTGACGATGCAGAAGAAATCCACCTCCTGCGCCCCCTGACGTACCTGATTGAGGAAATCGCAGAGCATGTTGCGCGTCTGCATCGGTTCACTCGGCCACGGGAAGGAGGCGCGCAACAGCATCGCATGCCACTCGCTGCTGAGCCACGGCTTGCTCTTCCGGCCAAACTGTTTTTCCATCCGGCGGAACGGAGCCATCTGCACCCAGCTTCCATGCATCGGCAGAACATCGTAGTAGCGGTCGCCGCCGAGCTTCAGAAGTTCCCGGTAAAACGGGAGATACCGCATGCCGATGCCGCCGAGGTGCACGACCGCGTCCGGATTTTCCGCCTTGACGGTCTCGTAACCGGCCTTCAGCAGGGCGACGAAGTTCTCGACGCTGTCGCTCCAGAAACAGGAGTAGCCGATGAGATGCGGTTCATTCCAGAGCTCGTACTTCTTCACACCGGGGTAGCGGCGCATCACGGCGCGGATGAAGTTCCGCCAATCCTCCATCTGCTTCGGAATCACCGTCTTGTACTCCTGAATGCAGATGTTGATCCAGGTGGCGTCCGGCCGGGTGGAGGCCCAGCGGGGCGTCCCCATCAGATTGAGCGTGATGTCCTCTTCGGAGTAGCCGTACTCCCGGGCAAGCTTCATGAACTCATCGAGCGCCTTCCAGTTCCATACCCCCTTTTCCTTCTCCAGTTTCGCCCAGTCGATGTAGTGCACCCGGATTCCCCGGAATCCCACCAGCCGCGAAAGCGGCAGAAAGTCCCGGTAGCGGCCGAAGTGCGGCGACATGCCGAACACGGGCGAAATCTCCGCCACCGGCCGGGTGGGTGTGGCCACGCCGAACGGATGTTTCGTCACCGGAATTTGCGTATCACCGGCGAGAGAATATTTCTTTGTGTGACGATCCTGCTTGTAGACCCGGAACCGGTACTGTTCGGCAACGTCGCCGTTCACACTGCCGCTGCGGAAAAACTCCGCCTCGAAATACCCCGGCGACGGCGGAAGCCAGCGCCACCCTTTTTCGTTGAACTCCCGGCCGCCGACCTCCCCGGTGAAGACCGGTTTCCCGGTGACGTCGGTCACCTTCACCCGGATGCGGTCACTCTCCGGAATCGGCCGGTCCCCTTTGAAGCAGACCGTCTCCCCGATGCGCCACCAGTTGGCGAATGCAGTGCCGCGGATTTTCAACGGCTCCGCACCGATCGCCGCCAGTATGGCCGCCGATGCCAGAATCCATGTCAATTGTCTGCAAAACATACAAAGTCCTTTCGTTGTCCGATACCATAATTTCTCTCTCCCGGGAAAATGCCATTGTCATTTGCGGAAGATTGCTCGAATTAAATTTTCAATCGACGGTTTCGTCGTAGAATCCAGTCCAGAAAATTCCCTTGTAGCCGCCCAGATACATCTTCCCGGCCGGAGTAGTGGCGGCGTGGCCGTCGAGATAAGCGACGTTCAGCGCCATCCCGCCATGGCGGGTGATCCACGGATTTGTAACCGCGGAGATAGAACAGCGGGCCGCATTCAGTCCCCGTATGGTCAGCAGGCGCGCGATCTCTCCCCGGGCGGCATAGGAATTCAGACCGCTGTCATCGATCATCAGAAAGGTCCGGGAGGGATATTTGGTGAAACTGGTCTTCCGCCGTTCCTGATTCGCCGCACTCGGCATGGTTTGGATATTTTTTTTCATGTTGACGCTCCAGTTCATGCTGTAGCCGCTGTAACGGTTGGGTTCCACTTTGAAGCTGGGGCAGACAAAGGAATTTGCACCGCCCGAATGCAGACGAGTTACGATATCCGATGAATTGGTCTTATCGCCGGGATGGGCATATCGCCACAGCAGCGGAATCCACGACGGCCCCCAGGTGAAAGATTCACCGGGATTGTTGCTGGCCAGCGGAATGTAGTCATCGTACTCCATCGAATACATGCCGCAGTACTGCCCGAGCTGTTTGATGTTGCTGAGACAACGGACCGTCGTTCCCCGTTCCCGCGCCTTGTTCAGCGCCGGCAGCAGCATCGCCGCCAGAATGGCGATGATCGCAATTACAACCAGGAGTTCGATGAGGGTAAAAACATTTCCGGATTTTCCTGAATTTTTCCACATTCTGCCCATGCCTGTTCCTCCTCTCTTTTGTCTTCCACCGTATCTGACGAAAATCTCTCGAAGAACCGGTCGCGCGGCCGGAATTCCGCGCGACCATCCCCCTACCCTACCGGTCCGGGGAAGTGCCGAATACATTACGGACCGCTTCGAGGTAGCCGTAGCCGAACCGGGTGTCCGGCTCCAGATAGGCCCCCTCGGTCCATTCGTTCCAGCAGGCGATCTGAATCATTTCGCTTTTGGAGATTCCCTGATCGTAAAGCGCTTTCAACGACTGCAGCGCCTCCTGAAAGAGTTCCGGCGTGCCATCCACCACGATCGGAGTGAACGGGTAGCCGCGTGAGAGATCGTAGATGTCGGACTGCACCGTGCGCGGACTGGAGTCCCACCCCTGTGCCGCCAACGGCGGACAGGGCAGCGTGAAGGTGCGGCAGTACATCTCCTGAACCGGCATGGCCTCGCGCATCCAGCTCAAATAGTCCACTTTCAGCTGCTGCATCCGCCCGGCAAATCCCCAGCCGTAGTTGGAGATGGAGTTGAATCCCGCCCGCTTGAGCGCGGCTTCGTGCGCCATCAGAACTTCCGGAGTGCGTCCCGGCGCCGTGCAGTGCGCGTTGAGATTGAGTTCCCCCAGCCCCGCCTGTTCCACTTTGGCGCGGAATTCACGGAAGAGAGCGGCCGCCGCCTCTTCTCCGCCGAATCCATCGATCATCTTGAGCGGCTGCCAGATGGAGAAATACAATCCGCCATCCACCCGCAGATAGTTGGGCTGGCGGAAGTAGTGTTCGATATAGAAATCGCACCAGGAGCGGAAATTTTCCGGCGTGATGGTTTCGCCGTCCCAGTTCTTCTCCGCCGGCTTCCAGTAGCTGCCCGGATGCGCGTAGATCGGGTTGTGGTTGCACCACATCAGGGCAAACTGGAGATCACGGCAGTTCGGCGCCCCCAGAAATCCGTTGTCCAGCGCGCGGGCCCGGTACGGACCGTCGTTGAAACAGTACCAGTCGAAGATGAACGCATCCACGCCGTACCGCTTCGCCGCGGCGATCTTCTGCCCCATGACCTCCGGCAGCGATTCATCCTGATACCCCCACAGCGGCACCCGCGGCTGCACATGCCCGGGGAAACGGGGGGTGGCATATTCGGCGACACGCCATTCGGTCCACCCTTTTCCGTGCAGTGCCTCAATGCGCGGATCACTGTGCCAGTTCGGGAAGTAGTAGGCGGCGACAATCGGTCTTTTTTTCATGATTCATCCACTCTTTTCGTGTTGCAGTTGCTGCGCTCTATCAGATATTATATTCTGATATCGAGAAAAAACATGGATGAAATTTCCATTCCTCTCCTGAAAATTTAAAAAAAATCAACCACGTCCACTTTTTCGAAAAGCGAGCGGCGTCACCCCCATCTCCCGATGAAAATTCCGAAAAAAGCAGGAGAGATCGCGGAAACCGCATTTGTAGCAGACTTCCGTAACGGAGAGATCCGTTTCCAGCAGCAGCCGCTTCGCCTCCGCCAACCGCAGGCGGTTCAGTTCGGCCATGATGGTGGAACCGTTCCTGCTCCGGTACAGCCGGCAGAGATGGCTCCGGGTGACGCCGAATTTCGCCGCGGTCTCCGCCAGCGAAAACGGTTCGGTGCAATGCGCTTCGAGCAGCTGATTCAGGGAACTGAAAATATCCTCGGACTTGAATTTGAGCATTCCCTTCTGCGCGTTCCGGGAGAGCTGAATCAGGAGGTCGGCCAGCAGCAGTTCAAGGGTGACCTGATAGTTCTCCTCGCAGGCATTGTACTCCTCCTGCATGCGGAGGATCAGTTTCTCCAGCTCCTTCACGCAGGGGAATACATAGAGCCCGCTCATCACCGGCTCATCCTCGTTGAAGATCGAGAAGAAGCCGGAGCGGGTCTTCAGTTTCACCAGAAATTCCCGGAGGAACTCCGGCAGAAAAAGGATGTTGCACAACTCCAGCGCGGCCCCCTCGATCCGGTAGGTCGTTTTAAACCGCGGATGCGCCAGAATCGCCGTTCCGCTCTGAATCGGATATCGCCGGCCGTCGACCAGATACTCCCCCTCCCCCCGGAAGAAGTAGACGATCTTGTAGAACTCCCGCACATGGTACTGGTCCGGCGGGAAATCCCCCGGGCGATGACGGAAACAACCGATGGAAAAGGGGAACTTCCGCCGCAGATAGTCGGCACGCGGATATACAAGCGGCGCACTTTTCTCCATTCTTCCTCCCGAATTTCCGGCCGAACTCCGTTCCTTCCGGCCCGGGTGCCGGCCGGCTCACTTCCTTCGGGAAGAATACATCCTCTCGATCGTTTCGTCAAGTACCGGATTGCTTTTCCTTCCGGTTTTTCAATAGAGGATCTCGAAGAAGGCGGCTCCGTTCTTCAGTTTCGCGGTGTCGAGCTGCAGAAGCAGTTTCCCCTCCCGCACCGTCGCCGGAATCTTCTCCGAACGGGTGCCGTCGAAGTGAAGCGCCCACACCTCCGGCGTTCCGCGGCCCGCGTTGTCGAAGGCCAGTTCCAGTTTCCCCGCCTCGATCAGCGCCGGATAGTTGCCCGATTCAAAGCAGATCCGCTGCTCCTTCGTGTCGAAGATCTGCCCGGTGTTGAATGCGTTGGTGGAGAACATGAGCAACAGGTGCTTCGCCTCCTTCAGCGGCCGGGTTCCGTCGAGGGCCGCCAGCGCCACCGACGCCGGAACTGTACAGCGGCGGATGGAAAGCGCGCCCAGTTCGACCGGCTGATCCTTCTTCACGATCGCCCCCTCCAGGCGCGGCGTCACCACGGTCATCGTTTCGGCGGCGGTGTTCAGGATCAGTTCCCCGGTTTCGCTCGCGTAAATCCCTTTTGCCGGGTCGGTCGGATTGGCGGCGGAGAGGATTCCCCGGCGGCGCAGCAGCGGGAAGAGCTCCTTTTCTTTTCCATTCTGCGAGGTGGCCGCCTGCACGTACCACTGCGAAACCGAGAGCGGCGAAAAGGCGTCCGGCACGATCGTCACCGTCGGGTCGGCCTTCCCCACCGGCTCCAGCGGCTTGATCTCCGGGTAGAGAATGCCGAGCCGGGTCACGAAGGCGAGTTTCGCGTAGTCGTCGCCGACGGCGGCAAGGTAGTGGTTGGGAAACAGCGTTTCACTCTTCATCTCCAGCGCCACCGAATGGGGCGCACTCTTCACATCGCCGCGCAGGTAGATCAACGCGGTCAGCGCCTCGTTCACCCGCGAAATCGGGTCGTAAGCGCTGTCGAACTTGAGGAAGGGGTCCAGATGCAGCCGGACCGTGTCGGCGTGCGACACCAGCGCGCTCCAATCCTGCAGCGCGGCGTAGCTGGAGAAATAGAGGCCGCGTTCGTGCCGGAAACGGTTCGGCGCACTGTGGGAGTACTCCGTGACGAAAAACGGCCGGTCGAGAAAACGCGCCGCCGCCGCCGCCCGGAAATAGCTGGATTTGAGCGAACTCTCCTGCCCAACCACACAGTCGGAGGCGTGATTCCCGACGAAGGAGTTTGGCCGCACGCTTTTGGGGATGATTCCAAGCGGCGGTATTGAATTCGGATGGGCGAAATAGGTGTGCTGCGCCACCACCGGCAGCAGCGCACGCCCCGGCAGCTCCAGAGTCCGCATGATCATATCCCAGTGGTTGACCAGCCCCGGATACCCGGTCGCCCGGATGGTCCGGTAGAACCAGGTGGTCATCTCCCGCATGGTCGCGATCAGAAAATCGCCGGTGTCCTGCGCCCGGCGGCCTCCGCCGCGCAGATCCGATTCGGTGATCTCCGGAACCGTGTCGAAGGTGACCGGCACGCCCCAGGCCGCCGACAATGCCGCGTCACTCCGGTACTTCGCCCGCAGACTCTCCCGGAACGGTCCGGTCAGGAAGGCCAGTCCGGAAGCGAACCGCAGATCCTGCTCGTTGATGAAATTCACCAGCACAATCGCCGGTTCATCCCGGTAGGCGGTTCCGGTGTAGGGGTTGACATGTTTCATCAAATAGTCGGTGAAGAGCTTCCAGTGATTGCGGTGAACCTGACTGTGAAAGAGGTGCGCCTTGAAGCCGTCCTCGTGCGACGCGGTGCCGACACGGGTGATCATCGCCCGTCCCGCCAGGTCGAAGGTGACGTAGATGCCCCGTTTGCGGAATGCGGCAACGAGGTAGTCGAAGCGGTCGAGATTGCCTTTGTCCAGCACCTCCTCCAACTCCGCGACGGTCTGCGGAATCGAGACATCCTTCTCGGTGTTTTTGCGGTATTTCGCCAGAATATCCCAGCCCACGAAAAACCGTTCCGGAATATGGATGCGCACCAGATTGTAACCGCGGCGCAGCACCGCGTCGGCAAAGCGGTCCATTTTCGTTTTGTCCCACTTGTGATACTCCGGCCGCCACATGCCGCTGATGCACCAGTTGAAGGAGAAAAAGCGCACCGGCTTCTCCTTCCGCTGTTCGAACGCGGGCCGCCCGTCCTCACGGACGACAAGCCGCCCGAACTTCCCAGCGGGGAGATGGCGCTCCGTCAACTGCGAGAAATCCAGCGCCGTCCCCGGCTTCACTTCGAGAAAACGAGCCGGATCGACCGGGCGGAACTCCTTCCCCGCCGCCGGCTTGAACAGCCGCGCCAGCGCGAGGTTGCCGGAGACCGCCGGGACCTTCCCGCAGACGAACCGCCACCCCTTCGAACCGGCGAACACCTTCACCGCGATCAGGTTCCGCCCCTTGCGGACCGGAACATTGAACACGTGATTCTCCGGCGCATAATCCTGCGAGAGATTCCCCTGCTTGAGCGTATTGTATGCGAGCTCACCGTTGATATAACAGGCGAAGCACCAGTCGGCCGCCATCCCGAGCGTCATCTCTCCGTCGGCTGGAGCGGTGAACTCCTGATAGAACACTGCACACGCCTTCGGTTGGAAACCTCCTTCCGCCTGCGCGATATCGAAGGAGTTTCCACGCAGTTCCGCCGGAGCGGCGCTCGGCGGAATTTGATCGACCGGCAGTTTGTTCTCCGGGTCGGCGAGCCACAGCCAGCGGTTCGAAAGGAGCGATTCATAACTGCGGTCCAGCCGTTCCACCGAAACCGGTCCGAGGTAGAGCACACCCCCCGCCGGATAAAGCCCCACCATGAAGCGCGGGAACGCCAGCGGCGAGCCGACCTCGTCTTCGACGACAAATTCCCGCACCTCCTTCTGCCAGTCGGTGGTCACCTTCAACGTGCGCCCAGCCCGTTTTCCAATGGCGGAATAGGGCGGATACTGCCGCGCCGCCACATAGGAGATGCTTCCGGGGACACTCCCCTTGTAGAAGAAACGGATCCGGTATTTCCACCCCTTCCCGACCGCGCCCTTGTGCAGAAAATTGACCTGTTTGCCGAAAGACTTCCCATCGGCGGGGGACTGGACGATTTTCAGAGCCAGAGAATTTTCCCCGTCCGGAGTCTTCACTTCGGTCGAAACCTCCGGCTGAAACGTGTGTCCGGTTGCCGCATACCAGGTGACTCCCGATTTTTTGAGCGAAGCGGTATCGGTGTACCGCCGGATCTCCGCTTCCGCCCGGGGGAACATCGCTGCGGCAAGCAGTAAAAAAATCCAGATTTGTTTCATTCCTTTTCTCCTTGTTGAACTCTTTCCCAATCCTTCTCTGCCCGGTGTCAATCCACGGTGGGATCGTAAAACCCGGTCCAGAAGATTCCCTTATATCCTCCCAGATACATCTTCCCGGCGGGAGTGGTGGCGGCGTGGCCGTCGAGATAGGCGACGTTCAGCGACATCCCCCCATGACGGGTGATCCACGGACTCACAATCGCTGACGCCGGGCAACGAGCCGCGTTCAGTCCCTGAACCGTCAGCAGCCGCCCGATCTCCCCGCGGGAGGAAAAGGATCGAATTCCGCTGTCATCGATAATCAGAAACGTCCGGGAGGGATATTTGGCGAAACTGACTTTCCGCCGCTCCTGATTTGCGGCGCTCGGCATGGTGTAGATATCCTTCTTCATGTTGACGCTCCAGTTCATACTGTAACCGGAATGACAGTCCTGCTCAATCCGGAATGAGGGACAGACGAAGACATTCGAATTCGCTGTATCCAGTGCGGCCACAATATCCGAACCATTGGACTTGTCCTGCGGATACGCGTACCGCCAGAGCAATGGAATCCACGACGGCGCCCAGGTGTAGGATTCGCCAGGATTGTTGGTAGCCAGCGGAATGTAGTCCTCATACTCCATCGAATACATGCTGCTGTACTGCCCCAGCTGCTTGACGTTGCCGAGGCAGCGTGAGCTCATCCCACGCTCCCGCGCCTTGTTCAAAGCGGGCAGCAGCATCGCTGCCAGAATGGCAATAATCGCAATTACTACAAAGATAACTTGTCAAATATACTTATATGCAGTATATTAGCGATGACAAGAAGAAAAGCGGAAGGAGAATTGGGCAATGAAAGCGTTGATTTATGCACGTCAGAGCAGTGGGAAGGATGATTTTTCGGAGTCGGTGGAGGCACAGATTGCCAACTGCAAGAAGCTGGCGGCAAAAGAAAAACTTGAGGTAATTGGCATTTATAAGGACCTGAACACCAGTGGGGAGACTTATCCTGTGGGAGCGGAGGAAATTGCCAGGCTTGACAAAGCATATATGAATTGGAGTCTCACGCAAAGTACGAAAAAGGATTTCCGTCTGGGGCTGAGTCAGGTATTGCTCAAACTTTCCGAGGTTGATTTTGTGCTGGTTAATGAATTGACCCGGCTGTATCGTCCGATCAACGGGAGCTTTCTGGAAGGACACATCAATCAGCTTCTCAAGGAAAACAATGTCAAAGTTCTGCAGGTTCAGGGTGGAACGATTGATTTGAGCAAGTTCGATCAGCAGTTGATTACACTGATCAAAAATCAGATTCTCTATGAGGATTTGCAAAAGAAACGGCAGAACAGCATCAACGCTTTTCGTATCAAGAAAGACAGCGGACGACTTTGCAGCGATGCGAAAATGTATGGCATTCGCTACCTCGGCAACGGAAAAATCGAGGTGATTCCCGAATGGGTTGAAATCATCCGCTTCGTCTACGACAACATTTGCGCCTATCGTCCTTACCGTGCCATCATCCGTGATTGCAACGAACGCTGGGGGAAGGAGATCTTTTTCTATGAAAGTTCGATTTATGCTATTGCAAAACAGCCGATTTACTGCGGTTATCAGTATAACAGCCAGGGCGAGTTGATTAAAAAT
>NZ_DBEXAY010000218.1:0-7803 GCF_048170485.1 Victivallis sp.
ATAAAGAGATGACCAGTTGGTTTCAAATTTTTCTGAGGTGGGGCAGATGAGCAGATTCATGGTAATCGGGCCGGAGTGGACGAGGAAGCTGTTCCAGAGCCAGAAAAGCTGCCCGTTGTAGGCGTAGGTGGCGCTTTCGTCAAATTTGGCCGGCAGGACATAGCCGTTGAACTCATTCTGGTAAAAGCTGAGCGCCATTCCGATCTGCTTCTGGTTGTTGATGCATTGGATCGAGCGGGCTCTCTCCCGCGCCTTGTTCAATGCGGGCAGCAGCATTGCCGCCAGAATTGCAATGATTGCTATTACGATAAGCAGTTCAATCAACGTAAATTTCTTGCTGTGTCTCTGCATGGTGGAACTCCTTTTTTATGCGATAACACATTGATCGGGCACCCGGATCAGCCGGGCCTCCACGGTGACACTGGGGAGGGGACCGCTTTCGTGATTCAATTTCCTCTGGAGCAGATCGATGGCGGTCCGGATTTCGGTGCGGCGGTCCGCCTGGACGAAATAGCCCGGCCAGTCGGGATCGGTACCGGGCAGCGTATGGAAAATCCAGAGAATGTTCCGCGCGGCGGCTTCTCCATAGAGGTCGACCGTAATTCTCTGCAACATCGACAGCTCCCGGGGATGGAGCAGGATCCAGTCCGGCCGGTGGCGGGTGAACTCCTTGCGAATTGCAGCTTCATATTGTCCGTCCAGTGGTACATACTCTTCGGAACCGTGGATGATCGTCAGTCCGGGGTGTTCATGGTAGGTGCGGAGAAAATCACTTCGTCCATTTCGCGGCGTCGCGGTCCAGACGCGGATTCCCCGGTCACGCCCGGTCAGTTCGAAGAGTTTTTTCAGAACCCGGTTGCAGGCAGGGGTGACGTTGGTGACATGCTCGGTGAAGAACCCCATATTGACGGTGGGAAGCAGCGCGTCGGCAACCGGTGGGATGAATTCGGAGGAGCCGAAGGTGATGAGCCCGTCCAGATAGTTGTGGGAGAGGATTTCCTGCACCGCCTCGGGGGTGTCCATCTGCCCGGTGACGAGCCGGATGTTCCAGCCGGTCTTCCGGAACTCTCCGAAGAAGCACTCCAGCTCGTTCTGCAGCTCCTGCGAGTAGAAGAAGAGGTTGCCGTTGTGCATCAGCAGCCCGACCAGCGGCCCCTCCCAGTTGGCATTCAGACGGCATTTGGGATTGGTGAAGGTGCCGCTGCCGCGCCGGGGGATCAGAAACCCTTCGGCGGTCAGTTTCTCCAGTGCGATCCGCACGGTGGAGCGCGCGATGCCGAACTCCTGCGCCAGTTCGTTGGAGGAGGGAATCCGCACCGACTGGCCGCCGGAGCGGTAGAGGATCGACATGACCCGGTACCAGATCTTCTGCACTTCCGAGATGGTCTGCTGTGACTGCGTTCTCATTGCATCCTTCCTGCCCATTTTTCCAACGGTTCGGCATTTTATTTTCGCCAACCATCGGCCAACTTGTAAAAGTATACCATATTTCATGGAAAAAGTCAAGAGTGGAGAGAAAAAAAACGGTATTTTTCCGACGGAAGATAAGCCGTCATTTTTCCGTCATTTTGCCGGAAAAAACGGAAAAAACCGTTATTTCCCCTGAAATCAAGGAGAATGTTGAGAGATAAACTTCGAGGAAGAAATAAAAAAAGGCGGAGATTTTCTCTCCGCCACGATACCGGCTGAACAGATTCTATTTTACTACCAGCAGCGGGGATCCCCGGGTGAGCCGCTCCGTCGGATTGGTGCCATCGCTCCCCATGAAGGAGAGTTGGGATTCCCGGAGTTCCCCGTCGTTGTCGTTGGCCAGAAGATTGAAGTAAGCGCCCGTCTTTCGCAGCGCTTCCGGGCTGGTCCCGAATGCAGACAGCGTAAGAATAAGGTGGAAGTTGTGCGATTTAGTCAGTTTCTTTCCGTGTGTCCGGAAGCCCTCGAGTGCCTTCTTGAGATCCATCCCTTTCGGCGCATGCCAGATGTGTTTGAGCATCTTCCCGTCTTCGGTCATGGCGATGCCCAGCTCCCAGTAGTCGCTCTGTCCGGGGAACTGCAGCACCAGCTGAATGGAATCACCTTTCCACATCTCCTCTGCCGGGAAGTGCTGGACATGTACATCGTCGTTCATGCCGATCTGGAAATGCAGATCGGTTTTCCCTGCCGTTGCGCCGAAGAAGACCGCGCAGTCACGGGTTCCGGTCCAGAAGAGCTTTCCGTACTCGGGGGTATCCGGAAGCATGCGCCTCACCTGATTCTGCCGGGTGATGCTGCCGATTTTGGTCATTTTCCCCATGGAAATATAGTGAATTTTGCTGATGGGGAATTCAATGGGTTCCCCGAAGGCTTTGCCGTCACGGAAGATCTGCACCCGGAATACCCGGGCCTCTTCCGGCCGGAACTCCTGCGCCGCCCGGACCGGAATCCGGAATTCCCCCTTCCCCCCCCGGATCGTGGGCGAAATGGTGAGTTGATCGCAGGGCAGCGCCTTCAACATCACATCGCCGGGCAGATGGCAGAGAAAACGGAACTCCTTCGTTTCTCCGGGGATGATCCGCAACGGTTCCTGGAGCGTCAGCACTTCCTGCGGAACCTTCAGCGACGCATTCGCCGGAGTGAGGCGGAGCGTCTGCCCTTCCGAATCGACCGGAACGGCGTAGCGTCCGTCGTCCGGACGGAGACGTCGGGCGTTTCCGAAAAGGTCGACCAGCTCTACGGTTTCGGCATCGGTTTCAAAGAGCAGCAGCGTCTGTTCCTGCGGCGGTTTTGCGAGCCAGAGCGCATAGAGGGCGGCGTCGGGGGATTCGAAGCGGACCGCATACAGATTCTTCCACGGCTCTTTCCGAATCAATTCGGCGTTGCCGTACAGGCTGGTCAGCATGTGGAAGGTTACGAAGCTCGGCCGCGGATTCAAATCGTGCTCCACCAGGCCGAAATTGTGTTCGCGGTCTCCGGAGTCGAAGCCGCAGTTGCGAAGGTTGTACCAGTGAAAGAACTTCACTCCTGCCACCCGGCTGCGGATCACCTTCTGGAAAAGCGTGACCAGTTGCTGTCGGTCATCGATCGTCCCTTCACCGGTTTCATCCGTGCACAGCGGCTGGGCAAGTTTCTGCAGCTGCAGAAAACGGTGACAGTTGGCAAGGGTTTCGTCGAATCGGGAGAGCGGCATGTAAAAGTGGGTGGAGACCATATCGATGGAATCCGGCGCCAGCTTCGCTGTCAGCTCAAGCGATTCTCTGCCATAGGCTGTGAGCATATGAGAGAAGCCGCCGGCGATCACGATATTGTTTGAATTCACCGCTTTCAAAGTGCGGTGTGCAATCTCTTGAAGTTTCACATATTCCACCGGGGCAAAGTCAGCAAAGTGGGTAACATCCGGCTCGTTCCAGACGCAGAATCGGTTGATTTTCCCGTCGTACCGGGTGGCGAAGCGACGGAGCCACTCTTCGAACCGTTCCGCCTGCGGAAGATGAAGCGCCGCTTTTGTGTTGGTACGATGGTAATCGGTGGTTTCCGCGTGTTTCGGCGCAGCACCCATCATGGCCAGCATGGCGATGTTTTTCTTTTCAAATTGCTTGACCAGCCAGTCGATCCGTTGAAAATTCCATTGTCCGGGAGCCGGATTGATCTGCGGCCAGAGCCAGCTCAGGCGGACCTCATCCGCGCCGCAGAGCGAGAGCAGTTCGATCATTTTTTCGACATCTTCCTTGCCGTAACGCGGAAAGTGGGTACAGATGCCGAGCGGGAACCGGGAGGTGCCTTCCCATTCCTTCGGCTTCAGCGCGGCGAACCGTTTCCGGAAAGGGAACGAACCCGTCGGCGTCGCAATCGTGTAATGAACCGTGTAGACATCCTGAAGCGTCGGCCGTTTCAACGGCAGGGATCTCTTTTCTCCGGGGGCCAGCGACAGGCGCGCACTGCCGGAATCGACCTCTTTGTTCGCGCTGTTCCGCACCGAGAAGGAGAGGGTGATTTGCGCCGGAGCAGACGTAGGATTGAACGCTTCGAGTTCCGGAATGGTTTCTCCGCTCAGATCGAGCACGGAGAGGTCGCTGCCGGTTTTCAGCTGTGCCATCACACCCCGTTCGAAGAAGTTGAGGGTGTCGAGAGAGATAGTTTGCGTTTGTCCGTTGAATTCAAGCCCCCGGATTCGGAGCGGCTGTTCCGGCACACAGGTTTCCCGCTTCTGTTTTTTTACACCCGGGTAGGTTGCGGCGGAGTCGATGATGGTGGAATACCTCCGATCGGTCTGTTTCAGGGGAAATCGGAAGGTGCGTCCCTGCCGGTCATAGGCGATAACACAAACGCTGACCGGATTTTCCGGCATCGTGCTGTTTAACACAATTTCTCCATTGCGGAACGGAGGTAGAAAGATTCCATACAATGGGAAAAGGATGGACCCCTTTCCCTTGGAGTCCAGCTGAAATTTTCCATCGTGGACCTGAGAAATCGCTTCCAGCGGGTCAGAAAAGTCGACCATCGACTTTGCCGGACAGAGCAACGGTATTGTCGAAAGCAGAAACAGCAGAACATGGCGAAACATAAGAAACCCTCTCCTTTCTTTAAAATGTGGGATTGATTTTTTCCAGATTCCCGGAGACAACAAAGAGAATGCGGGTCGGCCACGGATAGAGCCGGTCGCGGTTCAGGGCGCTGACATGTCCATCCAGAAACGCGATATTGGCGTTGTTCTGATGGGCGAGAAAAACACCGGCAGAGCTGCTTTCGGTAAATCCGGCAAACTCAAACTGGTAGCAGCCGATGCCGCTGTATTCCGGGCTTGCATTGGAAAAAACCGTATCCGCAAGCACCGCCAGCTTGCTGGGCTGACGGGTCTGTTTCGTATTGAATCCCCATCCTTTGTCAGCGACGTTGAAGTAGAAGGAACTCCCGAAATACGGTTCTCTGCCGGCTGCGTATCGGTAGTTGCCCATACCGTAACAATAGCGATAGGTTTCCAATTTGATGTCGTCTCCGGAATAGGGTTTCGTATTCGGGCAGATCGCAACCATTCTGTTCAGATATCTGTCCTGCATAATTTGGAGCCATGAACGATTATTCACTTTTTCATAAAGCATGATCTGACCGTTGTAGTCCCCGTCGTAAAGCAGACACCCCTGCATGGTCTGTTTCAGCCGGGAGGTGCACTGTGTGGCCATTCCCCGCTGCCGCGCCTTGTTCAATGCCGGAAGCAGCATCGATGCCAGGATGGCAATGATCGCAATTACAATGAGAAGTTCAATCAAGGTAAAATATTTACCAGATGCCGTGTGCGATGTGACGGAACTGCTCTCCGGGGGGATCTGCATGGTTTGCCTCCTGTTGAAATGGATTGTTCTGAAACTGGTTTGGGGATATGAAACGTTTTTCTGTCGCTTTCCGGGGAATCTATCTTGCTCTGATTTCGGTGGGGAACAGGTGACGGAGCCCGTCGGAACCGTTTCCGCCGGTGACGATCTCAACCGCCGCCTCCCCCATCGTTTCAAACGGCTGAACGACACTCCCGACCGGGTAGTAGAGCTGCCGGGCAAGCGTGTCGCCGAAGCCGAAGACCCGGCACTTCTCCGGCACCCGGATTCCCAGATGCTGCGCCGTAATCAGCACCTGCGCCGCCCGGTTGTCGTCGAAACAGATGAACGCGGTCGGCCGTTCCTCCTCCGGCAGGCCGAACCACCGTTCGAGGTCCGCGAAGTGTTCCCGCGGGTCGTGGTGCGGGGAGACCAGTTGCGGATCGAGTTCCAGCCCGCAGTCGCGCATCCCCTCCTTCACCCCCTCCAGACGTTCGACGCTGTAACGGATGTCGTCGCCCGGCTTGATCACGGCAATCCGGCGGTGCCCCTCCTTCACCAGCAGATGGACAATCTGACGCATCGCTGTACGGTCGTCGGAATAGACCACGGGGAAATCGTCACGGCAGCTCTCCTCGATGTAGCAGAGACGGATCTGCCGGGCGCGGCAGAATTCGCCGATCTCCTGCTGCAGTTGCGGCGAAAAGGCGAAACAGACCGCGTAACGGATGTCGTATTTCGCCAGCTCCTGCTGCACCAGCTCCGGTTCGGAGAGATTGCAGACTCGGACGTTGCAGCCGCGCTGCGCCGCCGCATTCAGAAGCCCCAGCAGAATTTCGTTCGCCGCGACGCCGCGGACCGCACTGTGGCTGAATTCCAGCAGGAGCGCGATGGTTTTGGGCGCTCCGGTGCGGATTTCGGCGGCGGCCTCGTTCCGGCAGTAGCCGGACTCCCGGACCGCCCGCAGAATCTTTTCGCGCGTCTCCGGGCGGAGCGTGCGGGCGTGGGGGTGGCGGTTCAGCACCTGCGAAACCGCCGCGGTGCTCACGCCCGCCATCTTCGCAATGTCCGCCAGCGTTACGCGCATGGGAGCGTCTCCTTCTGTTTCCGGCGGTTCGGCAGATAGGCGCCGATGCCGAGCAGAGCGTCCTGCAGATCCCCGACCGGCAGCTGCCGTGGCGTGACCTGCCGTGCGGCGGAGAGCGCCGCGGCCATCCCGGCCGCCTGCCCGGTGATGAAACAGCCCGCCTGTACCCGGAGCGAACCGTGCATGTAGCGGTCGGTGCTGACACAGCGCCCGGCGGTGAGGACATTTTCCAGATGTTTCGGCAGCAGAACCCGGTAGGGGATGCCGTAGCTCTCCCCCGGATTCCGGTACTGGTAGCGGTCGAAGAGCCGGGTGCCGGAGTCGGTCTTACCGTCCGCCGGCGGACGGGTGCCATGCAGGTCGATCGGATAACCGTACCGGCCGATTTCGTCGTCGAACACCGCCTGCCGGACGAAGTCCTCCACGTGGAGCAGATACTCCCCGAGAATGCGCCGGGACTCCCGGATTCCGAGGGTCTGCGCAGTCCAGAGCATGTGGGCGTTTTCGCATCCGGGGACATAGTTCCGGTAGTAGCGTTCATATTCGAGTGCGAGTTTGCGCCCCTGGATCATGCCGCGGGTGACGGTCCGTTCGTCGCCCGCGTCGATGCCGTAGACGTGGCCGACGTTGCCCCAGCCGGAGTCGGCCACGGTGTGGAGGATTCCGGGCAGACCGGGGTCGGGCACGGAGAAGACGCCGTCGCGGAACGCCTGGTCCAGCGCCGCTCCGTCCTTCCAGATCTCCTTGCGGTTCCAGTCGATGCCGGACCAGAGCGAGCAGAGGGTCGCCGCCTGTGCGAGATTCTCCTCGTCGCCGAATTCGAACGGCGCGCCCGCCATCGCGGCGAGGTCGCCGTCGCCGGTGGCGTCGATGAAGATGGCGGCTTCGACGGCGAAGAGACCGCTCTTGGCGGCGCAGACGGCGTGAGTGACCCGGTCCCCCTCTTTGCGGAGGTCGATCAGCGAAGTGTGGAAGGTGAAGTCCACGCCGGAGTCGCTCACGATTGCGTCGTAGACCCGCTTCATCGCTTCGGGATTGTAGATGAATCCGCCGATTTCGGGTGGGAATTGGTCATATTTCATCTCCGGCCCGGCGCCGCCGTCGCGGAAGAGCCGGTCGTAGATTTCGCGGCCGATTCCGCCGCAGAGGAAATGGATTCCGTCAGTCGGCCGGCAGATGAAGGGGATGCCGGCCGAAGTGCCCATGCCGCCGAATGCGCCGAGCGATTCGGCGAGGAAAACGCTCGCTCCGGCCCGGGCGGCGGTGACTGCGGCCGCCACTCCCGCCGGACCGCCGCCGGCGACGAACACATCCACACTCTTTCGAACCGGGAGGTCCCGGGTGTATTCCAGTTTTTTGGCTGCTATCATGAAAAACTCCGGATTTTCAGTACGGTAAATCGATTTACTAATTCTACAATACAATTCTTTTCTG
>NZ_DBEXAY010000219.1:0-4851 GCF_048170485.1 Victivallis sp.
GCAAAGGACATGTGTTCACAAAATCAAAAGGTCGGTCACCTTATTTGCCTAATTCATAACAACGTCTTTTGGACTCAGAGAATTTTTCGGTTTTTGCGAAATTCGCTTTTCAGAACAAATGGCCTTTACTCAAAAAACAAAACGGAGCAAGAGCTTTGCAAGGAAAGAACTTGCTCCGTTTTTTACAGAAAGACCATCTGAAGAAGGGATTGTTTTCCGTGAAATTTTGAAATTATCTCTTATATTCCTTGACAAAGAGATCTTTTTGTGTCATAATATACCACAGTCACTTTAACGATCAAGTTGATCGAGATTGAATAGAGAATGAACCTATGCGAGTCCGTCTGAAAGACATTGCAGAAAAATGTGGGGTTTCTCCCGCGTGCATCGGTTATATCCTGAGTGGCAACACACGGTATAAGTTCAGGCAGGAGACTATAGACCGTGTCCGAAAAACCGCGCGGGAACTGGGATACCGGCCCAACCAGATGGCAAAAAATCTTCGCAAACAGGAAAATAAGATCATTCTTTGTGTCTGTGGCAACGTCTGTCAGCATAGCGATGTCGAGCACTTGAAGTGTCTGGAACTGGAACTCGGACTTCGCGGTTACAATCTCATGGTTCAGTTTCTGGTCGATCTCCCGGAGGAACAAAAGCTCGCCTTCCTGAAAAATGTGATCAACTGGCCGGCGGGAATCGTGATTCTCGCACTGGGAATTCATTCCGAAAAAGGTATAAAACAGGTTCAGGAAATTTTCGCCAATGCCCCTCCGACCATCAGCATAATGGGGCAGATTCCGGAAATCAATGCCGATTACATCCGGATCAAGTGGGGCAACGAAAGCCTGCACCAGGTGCTCGACGACTTCCGGCTGCATGGCTTCAAAACGGTCGGCTGCTGCTTGTCCGCAGAAGAATATCGGCGGGGGATTCTGGACTGGTTTCCCGATTTATGTCGGGAGCGGGAACTTACTGGGAAATTTTATTACAGCAGCCCATCGGATAATCCGGTCAGTTATTTTGATTTCGGCGTGGAGATCGCAAAAAAAATCCTTGAAGAAGAGAAGCTCCCCGAAGCATTGTACTGCACTTCGGATGAAATGGCCTTTTCCATCATCGAAGTTTTGCGGCTCCGTGGAGTCCGGGTTCCGGAAGATATCTATATGATCGGCGGCGGAGATTCTGAATTCTGCCGCCATCTCGCCTCGCCCCTGCCGGTGATAGTCCATGATATCCCCGAGGTTGCTGCGGCAGCGGCGGCAGATCTGGTCCGCCGTATTGAGTTGGGGGAAACCATATGCGGCAACTCCCGCTGCGTCTGTGCGATCGGGCGGCATATTTACAGAGACAGAATCCTCAGATGTGAGAAATCGAATTCATAGTTTTTTTATAATTTGTAACTTGAACGATAAAGTTATGATAAAATATTTTCTCTGAAAGCACAGGAAACGACGACGATGACGATGATGATGAGAAATCAGTATAATGAAATCAGGTTCTCCGAACAGGGGGAGCTTGTCGGATTTCTGAACCTCGCGGCTGGGCGCGAGATGATGAATCCTCATCTTCTGTGGAGGCTGATTCTGGATGACGGCGAATGTCTGGAAATCGAGGCGCGCGCCTCGGGAAAGGTCATTTGTTCCGAAATGCCGTCGGAAGTGCGTTTTCAGACCCGGGCTGTCCGGACCGAATTCGGTCAGGAGCTTCCGATCGGGGTGTGCGTCTCTGTGAAAATTCTACCGGGCAGCGTTGCCTGGCAGATTGAAGTGAAAAACAACGCGGAAGGAGTCACTGTCCGGGAGTGCCAGTTCCCGGTTTTCTCCGTTCGGAATCCGGAGCCGCCGATGGAGGTCTGCACGTCCAGACTCATCAGCGAGCGCATCGTCGATCTTCCGGCGCGATTGCGTGAAAGTTTCTCCTTCTACATGGCTCCCGACAACAAGTACCTCCGGAAGGACGAGCTTGCCTTTTATCCCGGCCGCACCTGCTCCATGAATTTCTATCTGCTGCAATGGGAAAAGGACGGGTTCTACTTCGGCTGTCATGATGAAGAGTTTGGAATGACGCTTCACGCTTTTGAAAAGGAGAAGGATTCCGTCAATGTCTTCATGACCCGGTTCCCGTTCCTGAAAGCGGGGAGGAGCTGGAAATCCCCGGCGTTCGTGACAACTTCGTACCCGGGGGATTTCTCCGCCGGAGCCGCAATCTACCGGAAGTGGGCCGACAGCTGGTTCGTTCCGCCGGAGGTCCCGGCGCAGATACGCAGGTCGCAGGGCTGGCAGCGCATCATCCTGAAACATCAGTACGGCGAGTACTTCTTCCGCTACGACGATCTTGAAGCCGCGTATGAGAACGGGAAAAAAGCGGGGCTTGACACGCTGTTTTTGTTCGGCTGGACCAGCGAGGGCATGGATGCCGGATATCCTGCCTATACGCCGGATGCGGCGCAGGGCGGCAAAGAAGCGCTGCGCCGGAGCATCTTGAACGTGCGGACCCGGGGCGGACATGTGATCCTGTATTTCAACGGGCAGCTGATTGACGCGGCGTCCGATTATTACAAATCCGGTGCGGGACAACGGGTTTCGATCAAGCGCGAGGATGGGACGGAGCACCGCGAATATTACAATTTCAGCAATACCGGCTCCTTCTGCCGGGCGTTCATCAACAAGACCTTCGTGGTGGCGTGCCCCTCCTGCCGGGAATGGATTGACATTTTAAAAAGGCACATCGATTTTGCGGCGGAAGTCGGCGCGGATTCGGTTTTCTTCGACCAGCTTGGCCTGGCTTCATATCCGTGCTGCGATCCGGCTCACGGACATGAGATCCCGTTTACCGGGCTGATGAAACAGAAACGGGAGATGCTCCGGGAGTTGTATGAATACGCCCACACGGAATATCCCGGAATGGCGCTGGGCATCGAATGTACCACCGACCAGACCGCGCAATATGCGGATTTCGTTCACACCTGCGGCAATATTGCGCAGGTGTGGAATCCGGGCTGGCGCCAGTTGAACGAACCGCCGCAGGTGAAGGCGGATCACAACCTCTACCGGAGCGCCTTTCCGGAACTGATCCTTTCCGACCGCGATGTCAAAGACGATTCCGACGATGTGATTTTCCGGGTGAACCAGATGCTGCTGCTGGGGATGATTACCGACGCTGCGGTCTTCCGCTGCCGGGCGACGATCGCTTCCGCCCCGTTCTATCAGGAATACCTCGGCCGGGCGAACGCCATCCGCGAGCGGCATCGCGCCGTCCTGCTGGAAGGCGAATTCAGCGCAGCCGGCCATCACTCCGTCTCTGAACCGGGAATTCAGACCAGCTCCTTCCGTCATGAGAACGAGCTGGCGATTCTGCTGACTCAGTCCTGGAAGGATAAACTGACGACGGTTGTTTCCGTTCCGGGATATGTATTCCTGACGTGCGAGTCGATTCGCGGGGATGCGAGCGTCACCGCGGATGGCACCGTGTCACTTCCGCGGGATACCTTCGCGTTTTTGTTCTATGAAAAAAGCGAGGCGTGAGATGAAGTTCGGAGTCGGCGAAAAGCAGAGTCTCAGGTCGCGGGTGCCGCATGCAATGCGGCGAGCTCCCGATGGCAGGGAAGTTCTGATGGCATGTGCAGCTACACATCCCGGGAGCATGGTTGGAAATATCAGGAAAGACAAAGGCGTCCGGCTCCGCGCAGTTTTATTTTGGTTTCGATCGGCAACCATTGATTCCATAAGGTTGAAAAAAGAGAGGTAAAATGATGACATTTCTTCATTCCGGAATCAGAACCAGAGCAGAATTTTTTACCATGATTGAACTTCTCATTGCAATCGCGATCATCGCTGTTCCCGCCGGCAGGGGACTGTCGCTGAGCACCGGGATATGCGCTGTTTCGCTCCTGCTTATCCCGCAGGTAAACTTCGCTTTCCGGAAAAAAAATCAATTTACTCTTATCGAGCTTCTCATCGTAATTGCGATCATCGCCATTCTGGCGGCCATGCTTCTGCCGGCGCTGAATCAGGCCAGGGAAAAGGCAAAAGCGATTACCTGCACCGGCAATTTGAGGCAATCCTACACCGCGTTCAATAACTATGCCTCGGATTATGATGGCTATATGCCGTATTGTCTGGATCCTTACGGGAACCTCCAGTCGTGGGGTATGGCGTATTTCATGAAGGATTGGAACGGTTATGCGGGAGACGTCTGGGAGTATTTCAAGGGGAAAAACATTTATGTCTGTCCGTCTCTCCCCTATATTATAGACAAAACCGGAGTCAGTGGAACAAGCAGTGGCTACCGGGGCAATACCTACGGGCTTCTCTATGGTGCAATGGGGCACAACCTGAAATTCAGTTCCATGCGTCGTGTGCGGGAAACTCCCACGTGGGCTCTGTTTTCCCAGAAGACTCTCCAGAAACCCGTTTCCCAATTGCCGCTGCTGGTGGATTCCGTGAAGAACGATCTGGCTACTGCCGGAACTCTCTGTCAATGGTGGGCGGTCAGGCATAATAGCTCTTATGACGGAGACGGTGCTCCGCATCTGCGGCATTCGAATTCCGCGAATATGGCTTATTTTGACGGCCATGTCGGTTCCGAAAACAGCAGTGCGATCGGAGAAAACAAAGTATTCTGCCGCTGGCGGTTAAGCGATGGCACCGCCATTTTCAGAGATACCCTGTGAACGATGTCCCGCCAAGGGAATCCTCGAAAAAACAAAAGTTTCAGGAAAGATACCATGTATAGGTGACAAGCAATTGTCGGAGTAGAAAAGAACTCCTTTGTCGAGTAACTTTGGAAATTTACTCAAACCAAATTACCGAAAAAGGAGCTCAAAAATGCAGAGAAAAGGTAGTGCCATTC
>NZ_DBEXAY010000220.1:0-7077 GCF_048170485.1 Victivallis sp.
TCTGCTTTACAAGCCTCCCGGAACGTTTCTGGTTCAACATTCCGCCTCCGGGCCGGGCCACGCCGCGGAATCCACCGGCTCAGTCCTCCCCTCCCCCTGCAACGCATAGAGCGCGTAATATCCCTGCATCCCGTCGGCATAGGCGGCAAGGATTTCATCCGCCTTCGCGGAATTCGGGCAGCAGGCCTTGAGCGCTTTCGCAAGATAAAGCTCTTTCAGCTGGCTGTTCCGAACCGAGGTGTCGTTACGTTCCGCCCGGTTGGAATCCAGCGCGTCCTGCAGAGTTCTTACCGCATGTCCCGTCACTCCAGGAAGATCCAGCAGGCGTTCCAGTTCCGGAACAGCCCGTGCATCCGGATGACGCATCAGCGCCATACTGATCGCGCGAATATGGGAAAATGCATGGTCGGAGGTCAGACTCCGGAGTTTATCCAGAACCAGATCCACCTCTCCACCGATCTGCGAAAGCGCCATAAGCAGACTGTCCAGTTCACTGAGGGAGCGACCGAATTGCCCCATCCCCGTGTAATTCCAACCTTGATCCCAGTCGCGGGAGGCGATTGCCTGCTCCAGAAGCGTCCGTCCGGAGGAATCCCCGAGAAACGCCAGTATGTGGGCGGTATGAAGATCCGGTTTTTCCGCGAACCGCCGACGCAACTGCGGCAGGGCCTTTGCCGGGTCGAGGAAGATGGAGGCCAGCTCATAGTGGCTGTCGTCAGGCGCGATTGTACCGATGGAATCGTACTCGGCAAGAACGGATTCCGGTAAAATCCCCTTGTCAACCAGTTTTCGCTGAAGAAGTTTCAGATCAAGTGCGCGCAACAGAGTATCCGACGCGGCAGACATGGCGCAGGCGAGTCCGGCGGCATACCCCTGATTCTGAACATCCGGCTGCATGCGGATCAACGGCATGCAGTCGCGATGAGCACTGACTCCGAGCCCCGTGACCAGAATGCCTTCCAGACCGCGCGGCAGAAGTGCACGGAAGGGGACTTTGGCATAATAGGGCTGATGTTCGGTCGGTTTGAGCATGAACATCGGATGCAGAATAAATCCATGGGTATCGAAGTTGCTCATGGCGATGGTGATGGTGTCGTCATACATCCGGTTGGCAAAAAAATCCTGAGGCTGAAGAACAATCTCCCCTATGATGCGCCGCCGTTCCCGCGTATCGAGCAGTTGCGTGCCGTCGAATGCGTCCCGGAACTTGTCGTGTGACATGGTGAATGCTCTGGTGGCATCCACGACGTCCGAATCGCAGATGAACGTGAAGTCGGAATTCGCATAACTGACATTCAATGAGCTCTCCGGCAATCCCGCGCCCTGAACGGCGACCTCGTCGGTAACCAGCGGAGCAGTTTCCGCTCCGGCCGCGGCAGCGAGATCGGCGTTCCCGGTGGCGTCGACGGCCGCTTTTGCGAAAATGATTCCCGTTCCGCACGGACCGGAGACCACCGCGCCGCAGACCCGGTTCTCTTTGACGGCTGCTGCGACGACCATGGTTTCGAAAAGCAGCAGGACACCGGCGTCATCCGCCTGCTCCAGAAGCCACTGGCGTTTCCACTGCGTGTTGGTCTGCCCGCGTTCCACATCGAAGTCGGGGTGGTCGCCCATACGGAAAATTCCCTGATCCATCTCCTTTGTAAAGCCGACCCGGTTTCCGAACCAGTAGGTCCCGATGCGGCCGGCGGTGCAGGTGCCGCCGAGAACATCCAGAGTCTCCGTGCAGATCGTTTCCGCACCGGCTCGCGCCGCGCTGATTGCGGCGGCGGCGCCGCCGGTTCCTCCGCCGGCGACCAGGACGTCGCAGTTTGCCAGTTCCGGAAGCGTGTTGAGATCAAAATCAACCGTCTCGCAATCCTGAAACCGGAAAAATTTATCTTTTCGAACAATGTCGTACGCCCCATTTCGCGATCGGGCGTGAAAACACTCCGGTTTTCCCGGTCTGCACTGTTTGAGCAGTTCCGCAATCTCCTCCACGCTGCTCCTGGCGGCCTCCGCAATCGGGCAGGCCGGCGTTGGCCGATAGCACTCCGCGAGACCGTCGCCGAGATGGAACCGGCAGCGATCAGCGATTTCCACGGTATCCGGATGCCACACGGCGCGCCGGATCGCCACGGCGGCTCTGGCGAGAGCGGCTGGCGAGTTCTCCCGGAATTCGATCTCTTTCGTAACCCGGACCACCGGATACTCTTTCCCGCCGTCGGCAACCGTCCCCTCACAGGGATGGATCCACAGGTCGGGACGGCAGGCGACCTCCCCGATAACGTTCAGATCGACCGGGTAAACTCCCGGCTGAAACGGCAGGAATGGAGCACCGGCGAGACGCAGAACCAGCGAGCGGTCCGTCGCATCCAGAATCACTTTCGCCGCAATGATCTGAAACCCGCTCCGGTTCGCCACAAGCATTCCGGCGGGAATCCCGTTCCTGTCATACACAATCTGAACGGGATGAGTTTGAAAAAGATAGTCGATCCCCGCGTCGATGAATTTCCGGTCGAGAGTGTGTTTGATCTTCATCGGCAGCAAACTGTCGCCAGTCCCGAAGAGTTCGCGATATTCCCTGCCCTTCGGGGCAAAAAGATCGAGGGTCGAGCAGAGATCCTCGCCGAAATAACTGAATGGAGTAATGCAGAAAACCCGGAACCCCTGCTGTTTGAGTTTCCATGCCGTCGCGACGGCGTGGAGAGTGCCGCCGACAAGCAGAAGATCCACATGGTGAATGATCGGAGACTGGAGAATCATAATCCACCTCGGTTGAGATTTCTTTTGTGTTGTCAATATACATCCGGCAGGCGAATTTTAAATGTATTCCCATGACAAAAAAATGGATTTTTCTGACAATACGGCATCCAGCAAAACTGACATGCCGACCCCCAAAAGCCGAGTTTTCTCCTGATCAAACTTGTCAGGACAATGAAATGACCGGGAAATACCTGCAGAAAATTGACAGACAGACCTCGTTCCTGCACGTGGTGCGACAAGTTGAAAATTGCAGGACGCACCCCGGTGAAACGCCCCTCGGTTCACCGGTTCCAGTTTCGCTGGCGCGCGGCTTCGTAGAGCAGAATTGTCGTGGCGGTGGCGACATTGAGGGAGTCGATCTTCCCCAGCATCGGAATCCGCACCGGCAGATCGGAGTGTTTCATCCAGAGTTCCGTAAGCCCGGTCTGCTCGGTCCCCACCACAATCGCAATCGACTGCGTCATATCGACGTCGGTGTAGATCGTGTCGGTGTGAGGCGTCGCGGCCAGAGTCCGGATGCCGTTTCGCTTCAGCCAGTCGTAGGCCTCCTGATTTTCCGCCTCCGCCAGCGGCACCGAAAAGAGCGCCCCGGTGCTGGCGCGGATCACGTTCGGATTGTAGAGGTCGGTGCATTTGTTGCAGATGATGAAGCCATCCACTCCGGCGGCGTCGGCACTGCGGAGCATCGAACCGAGATTGCCCGGTTTCTCCACCGCTTCCGCGACCAGATAGAGACCGTTCGGGCGAAGCGGCAGATCCGCCAGCGTATGGCGCTTCATCTTCGCGATGGCGATCAACCCCTCCGGCCGTTCGCGGTAGGCCATCTTCTCGAGCAGAAACGGCGCCACCTGCACCACCCGGACCCCCTCGTTCGCCAGCGCCTCAAGCAGCGGGAACTCGTTGCTCCCCAGAAAGTGTTCCGGCGAGAAAAAACACTCCACCAGCTCCATGCCGTATTCGCGGGCACGGGTGAGTTCCCGATACCCCTCCAGCACCGTAAGCTGCTCCTTTTCCCGCGGGCGGCGGTCGCGCAGTTTGATGACATGCTTGATCGAATCGTTCTGAGCGCTGGTGATCTTGATGAAGTCCATAGTAGTGAAAATCCGGAGTTGAATGATGCTTTTTTACATAACATAGCATCATCCGCCCCGGATTTCCACCGCGGTCACGGCTCCGCCAGCACCGCAATCCGGAACTGCCCCGGCTCCACGACGAGTTTCCCTTTCCGGATCTCGTACTCGCGGCCGGTGAAAAGTTCGACGGCATGGCCGGAACGGAAATATTCTCCGCCGATCCGCAGTTCGGCCGTCGGCGTCTTCGGCGGGAAGAAGACGAAGAGCAGACTCTTCCCCTCGCTCTCTCCGTATTTGAGGTAGAGAAAATTCTCCGGTTCCGGCGCGGGCGAAATCACCTCGATCGCCGGAGCCGCCCCCGCCTGCCGGACCAGATCGCGGATCATCCGCTCGAAATCGGCATAGGGCGCGCGCCGGTAGGCGTTGCCGAGATAGGTGCCACAATAGACGATACGGCCGCGGCCGAACTCCCGCACGGCGAAAAATTCACCCGGCGCGGCTCCGGCCGGGGGCGTGAGCCACTGATCCGCCTGCAACCGGTAGCTGAATCCGGCGATCTCTACCGGAATCCACGCTTCCTCCAGCGTGCGGCGGCCGATTTCAGTCACGCCGGCCGGAGCGGTGAAGCGCTCTTCGGGATAGCGGTAGAATCCGGCGGAGGAGAAGGCCCCGACTTCGGATTCGGTGAAGAGCACGCCCCCTTCCCGGACGAAATCGAGCAACGCCTCCTCCTGCTCCGGATCCAGAACCGGTACCCGGGGCAGGAAAAGGATCCTGCACTCCCGGAACGATTCCGTGCGGGTCGCCTCCAGGAACCGGCAGGGGATGGAATTGCGGGTCAATGCGCGGGCGTATCCGGTCAGAGAATCCCGCATTCTTGCAGCGTTCGCCTCCTGCGCCCAGTCGAGGAAATAGCTCTGCGGCGAAAAGAGGATGCCGACCTCGGCGGGTGCGGGGCGGTAGTGGTTGAAACGTGCGGCATGTTTCTCCCACAGTCCGCCGGTGACCTTCATCGCGTCGAGCCGTTCAGCGGCGAATCCGTCGTTGCCGTTGAGGCCGAATCCGCTCGACTCCCGCCCGAACACCTCGTCGCGCCAGCACCAGATCAGCAGAGTGTCGGCGCCGGACGCGAGGCCGTTCCACAGCCAGCGCTGCTGCTGACTGGCGCGGACCTTGCCGTAAATTTCAAATCCGATCGCGGCGCGGCCGCCCTGAAGTTCGCTCAGCCAGAGCTTCTTCTTCCCGGCAGCGGAACGGACCATATCGATGCGCATGCCGAAGTCGGCGTCGTCGATGCCGGCCCATTGCGGGAAACTGGAACAGCCGATGCCGTCCAGCACCTCGGCCAGCGCCCAGTCGTTGCCTCGGTTGATCGCGAACTCGGTGGGACAGCCCGCCATCAGCGGACAGGGTTCGGCGGCATGGGCGGTGACCGCGTGCACCGGGTCAACCTGTTTGAGAATTTCGTACCGTTTGCGGGCATGATTCGCCGCCCGGGCGCAGATGAACTCCTGAAATGCGATCATCTCCGTATAGGGGAGGTCCGGGCCGCGGCCGGGATCGACGTCGGCCCAGTCGGCGTAACGCCGCTTCCACGCCGCATTGAGTCCGTCGAGAGAGCCGAAACGCTCCTTCAGCCAGCTCCGGAAGGCTGCCAGCGTGTGTTCACAGTAACAGACCGGCGCGTCGGCGTGGACATTCCAGCGGAGTTCGTTCCACACATCCCAGCCGCGCAGATGGCTGAGCCCGGCATAGCGTTTTCCGGTCGTTTCGAGGAAGCGGGCCATCCGGCGCCACACCTCGGGGTGGTCGGTACAGCCTCCGGGCGTAAGACCGAAGTGATGTTCACAGCGCGCCACCGAACGGATGCGGTTGCCGCGGTTGTCGACCAGTTCGCAGTTCGGCACCACGCGGTGGATCCAGTTGGGCTGGATCTCGGCGATGGTGCTCAGCACGAGGCCGAGGTGATGCTTTTCCGCCAATTCGACAAGGCGGTCGTAATCGTCGTAGACGAAACGGTCGGGAGTGGCTTCCACCCAGCCCCAGCTGATCCAGAGCTGGACGGTATTGAGGCCGCTTTCGCGGATTTTGCGGAAGTCCTCCTCCCAGTATTTTTCATTGGGGAAAGGTGCGCGATAGTACTGCACGCCGAGATTCATGGCCGAACCCTCCTTCTGTCGGTGGAACCGGCCGAATCCGGTTCCCCTCGTAGCCGTTTTGGAGTTACTATAGGCGCATTTTTCCTGTCGTCAACCTGTTTTTTAGCGGAAAACGGTACTTTTTTATCGCAAGCAATCAATGACCTGAACACCAGGGAGCATCGACAAGCGGCAGGGCGGGAAAAGCGAGCTGATTTTGAATCACCCCGAGCCGGGCAAGTTCATACTTGAGACCGCGAATCACCCCCGGAGTGCCGGGCGCAGTGGCGTAGAAGCGGCCGAGTTCGACGATCTCTTTCTGCAGAGCGTCGATGCGCTCCGGCGCTGCCCCTTCCCGCACCGCACGGCAGAGAGCGGCGAAGAGTTCGGGGCGGAGGTTCGCGCCGCCGTTGACGCCGCCGTCGCCGCCCATCCGCAGTGCCGCAAGCGTCAGATGTTCGGGCCCGATGAGAAGCGAGAAATCCGGCCGCCCCCCGAGAAGCGTGACGGCGCGGCGGAAGGCGTCGAGGTCGCCGGAGCTGTCCTTGTATCCGGCGATGTTCTCTCTTCCGGCAAGTTTCACGGCCAGTTCCGGCGTCACATTCACCCGGGTGAGAGCGGGCATGTTGTAGAGAAAAAGCGGCAGGCCGATCTCCCCCGCCAGCCGTTCATAGTAGACCAGCAACTCCTTCTCTGAAGCGGGCAGATAGCAGGGCGGAGCCGCCACCACCGCCGAAACACCGCTCCGTGCGGCGAACTTCCCCGCCTCGATCGCCTCGACGCCGGAGGCTCCGGAGATTCCGGCCAGCAGCGGCACCGCTCCGGCCGCCGCCTCGACGGCGGTCTCGATGAATTCACACCGGGCATGCAGGGAGAGAGCCGGCCCCTCCCCGGTCGAGCCGAGCAGGAAAACGGCGTCGACGCCCCCTTCGATCACCCGGCGCACCATCCGGCAGGTTCCGGCGCGGTCGATGGTTTCCGGGGTGGCCAACGGAGTGATGAGCGGTACGATGATTCCCTGAAGTTTCCGGTTCTGCATTCTTTCGGTCTCCTTGTTCTGTTTCCGGTCAATATAACCGGCGACGACTTCGGCGGCAATGTTTTTCAACGAAAAAGAATGA